>CAZTPK010000336.1:0-3235 GCA_964614765.1 uncultured Gammaproteobacteria bacterium | reverse complement strand
CACCCGAACGGCGGGCACCCCCACCCCGATCATCGTCCGGACGCTAGTTGTATAGTCGCAAACTGGCGGGTAGGCAATATGCGAATGACACCACAAATCAGGTCGTAAGACAGAGGCGAGCGCGCCGAGGGTTGCACGGATGCAACTTGGGGGTCACTCCGTGTCGGGGTTGGAAGGGTCGCGATACTTCGGGTCGGCGGATTCGTATTCGCCGCCTTCGTTGTCGCCCACGCCCACCTTTTCCAGCATCCGGCGGAATAATCCCTTCTTCGGGGGGGGCGGGGCGTCGTCGGGAATGGTGACCTCGGTGCCCGCGGCGGTGGCGCCCTTGGCACCGGCGGCCGGCCCCCCCGATCCAGTGGCATCGGTACCGCTCGCTGTCTCGGCGGCCGCGGCCTGCGGCTCGGCTGGCGTGGCCTCGTCGGTGACTACCGCATTCTCCAGATCCGATTCCGCCTGGAAACGTGGCAGCAGCGGATCGCCGCGGCCCGCGGCCTCGCCATCGGACTGCGCGGGCGTTCCCGTCTCGGCATCGTTGTCGACCGCGAACTGGCTGCCCTCCGCCGCCGTCTCTGCCTGGACGTCGGTGGCGACGGATTCCGGGGCATCGTCCTCGGCCGCCGCCGTTGCGGGGGACTCCCTCTCGGTGGCCTTCGCCGTGGACTCCTCCTTGTCGCCGCTGACCGCGCCCTTCATCTTCTCGACCAGCGACTTCTCCGCCTCGGGTACTTCCACCGTAGTGGCCTGCGCCTCGGTGCTGGGCGCGACGGCGCCGGCGGCCGGCTTGACGTTGCCCTCCACCCGGGCAAGCCTCCCGTCCGTGAAAAACAGCGATATCCGCCGCTGGGTGCGTTCGCCGCCGCGCTCCTGCATCGTGTAAATGTAGTCCCAGCGATCGGCGTGGAAGGTGTCCGTGACCAGCGGGGTGCCCATGATGTACTTCACCTTCGTCTTGTCCATGCCGGGCTCGAGCTGCGCGAGCATGTCCTGCGTCACCAGGTTGCCCTGCTGTACGTCGATCTTGTAGACGATGGGCAGGTCGGCCGGGGAGGGGATGCCGGTGCGGCTGCAGCCGGCGGTCAGGGCGAGCGTCAGCGTGACAAGTACGAACGTCGGGGTCGGATTCTTGGATTGCATGCGGGAACAGACGAAGAGTTAGGGCGGGTATGGTAACCCGCGTGGGTGTTCAAGACCACGCCGAGTGTGACCGCGCGTTCGCATTCAGGTTCGGCGTGCCGAGGGCGCGGCTCGCGCCGGAGCGCCGCGCCCAAAAGGGTCGCACGCCGGCGATTTCCGCTATACTGCAGACCGATTCCAGACTTTCTTGTCCCCGGTCAATCGCGGTCAGAAAAAGATCGACTATGGATTCACAAGAGCTGAAGCGGGCGGGTCTGAAGGCGACGCTGCCGCGCCTTCGGATACTGGAGATCCTGGAGCGGGCCGACCCGCGCCACATGACCGCCGAGGATGTCTACAAGGCGCTGCTGGATCACGGCGAAGACGTCGGGCTTGCCACCATCTATCGCGTCCTGACGCAGTTCGAGGCCGCCGGCCTGGTCAGCCGCCACAATTTCGAAAGCGGCCAGGCGGTCTTCGAGATCAATCGCGGCCGGCATCACGACCACATCGTCTGCATGCAGTGCGGCAAGGTCGAGGAGTTCGTCGACGAGGTCATCGAGCAGCACCAGCGCGACATCGCCGGTCGTTACGGCTTCGAGCTGGTCGACCACTCCCTGGTCCTGTACGGCAAGTGCAGGCAGTGCGCAAGCCGCAAGAACTGACCCCCATCCCGATCCTGCCGCGGTCGCTCTGAGACTCCGCCCGCCTGAACCGCCGAGCGGCGTTCCGCTCCGGCGCCCGGGACGCGATCGGCATTTCCTCTGCGCTGGTCAGCCCGCGGCGGAGGCCTCCAGCATCGCCCGCGCGTGGGCGACCGTCTGCTTGGTGATGGTGACCCCGCCCAGCATGCGGGCAAGCTCCTGCACCCGCGCCTCTCGCTCGAGGGGCGATGCCTCGATTCGGGTGGTGCCGTCGGCGACGGCCTTCTCGATGCGGATGTGATGGTGGCCCAGCGCCGCTACCTGCGGCAGGTGCGTCACGCAGAGTACCTGCCCGGTCCTGCCCAATTCCCGGAGCATGCGCCCCACGATCTCGGCCACGCGACCACCGATGCCGACGTCGACCTCGTCGAAGACGAAAGTCGGAACCCGCTTGCCCTGGGCACTCAGCACCTGTATGGCCAGACTGATGCGCGAGAGCTCCCCGCCCGAGGCCACCCTGCTGAGCGGCCTCAAAGGCTGGCCGGGATTGGCCGTCACCTCGAATTCCACGCGGTCGCTGCCGTGCACGGCGCGGGCGGCATCGCTCGGGCCTTCCACGCCGATGGCGAATTTGCCGCCCGGCATGCCGAGCTCGTGCATGTTGCGCGTGACCGCCGCGGCCAGCTTCTTCGCCGTCTTCACGCGCGCTTCGTGCAGCCGTGTCGCGGCCTCGTCATACGCGTGGGCGGCGGCCTGAAGGTCGCGGCGCACCTGCTGGCGCAACTCCGCGCCGTGCTCCAGTTCATACAGGCGCTGCTCCAGTCGCGCCAGTTGTCCCGGCAGTTCCGCAGGCGGTACGCGGTGCTTGCGCGCAAGGTCGTGCAGCTCGCCGATCCGCTGCTCGATCTGCGTCACCCGGGCGGGGTCGGCATCCATCCCATCGGCGTAGTGGCGCAGCCACAGCGCCGCCTCGCCGATCTGTATGGAGGCGGTCTCCAGCATGGACGCGACCTCCGCGAAACGCGCGTCCAGGCGGGCGAGCGCGTTGACCTCGCGTGTGGCGTGATCCACCAGGGCCTGCGCGTTGTCCTCCGCATCGCTCAACAATTCCAGGATCCGGGCGGATCCTTCCGCCAGGCGCCCGGCGTTCGCCAGCCGGCGATGCTCCTCCTCCAGCGCGGCGATGGCCTCCGCGGTCGGCTGCAGCGCCTTCAATTCCGAAACCTGGTAGCGCAGCAGTTCCGCCTCGCCGTCGGCGCTGCCGGAGACGCCCTCGAGCTGCGCCAGCCGCTCCTGAAGCTCACGCAGGCGCCGATGGGCGCTGCCGACGGCGTCGAGCAGCTCGTCATGATGGCCGAATTCGTCGAGCAGCTCCCGCTGCGCGTCGCGACGGAGCAGGGAGTGATGCTCATGCTGCCCGTGGATGTCCGCGAGCCGCTCGCCGATGGCGCGCAGGACTGTCAGCGGCACCGGCG
>CAZTPK010000335.1:0-3264 GCA_964614765.1 uncultured Gammaproteobacteria bacterium | reverse complement strand
GTGCGGCCGATCCCGGCCGGGCTGTCTTCGGTTTGCCTTGCTTGCCGCATGGGAACCTGCGGCCATCCCCGCTCCCGGGAGCACGACTTGCATAGGCAGCAGCGAAGCGGCGCGCAAGAGTGCTTGCGGGAGCCGATCAGGTGAAGGCATTGCACATCGTGCGTCGGACTGTCGCTTACCTCTGGGCCGGGCCGAATACGCTCCTGGGATTGATGGCCGGCCTGCTCGTGCTCGCTTTTGGCGGTCGGGCTCAAATCGTGCGCGGCGTCATCGAGTTCCACGGCGGCCTGATCGCCGCGCTTTGCGCGGCGCTGCCCGGGTCCCTGCGCTTCAGCGCCGTCACGTTCGGCCACGTGATCCTGGGGGTAGGCGCGCCTGCGTTGGTCGCGGCGCGCGAGCACGAGCATGTTCACGTCCGCCAGTACGAGACGTGGGGGCCGTTCTTCCTCATGGCATACTCAGCCTCCAGCGCTTGGGAGTTTCTTCGGGGAAACTGTCCTTATCGCGACAACTACTTCGAACGGTGCGCCTATTCCGCGACGGAGTTGCCGCCGGATGGCAAGGCATCCGGCCGGTCCACGATGCGATGACAACGCATCGCGCACCGCTGGCGATCGCGATGGCATTGCGGACGGCCAGGGTCTCGGTCCCATTCCTGGCCGCCTCGGCCACCTGCGAGGCGCGGCCGTCGGCGTACGTCCATGCCAGTGTTGCCGTGCTCGTGGGCACGGTGATCCGTCCGCCCTCCTCCCCGGCGGGGCGTGGTGTCCTCGCCTCTCGCTTCGGCGCCGATCCTCGCCGTGGTCACCCTGGCGCCGCGGGTCGCCGGCCTGTACGCCGCCGACGTCCGCCTCATCGGCCGTCCGTTCCAGCCGCGTTGATGAGACCGCGGATCGGCATGATCGCCCGGGGTGTTGCCGATCCAGAGAGGTCGGTGCGATTCCATGTAAGCGTCGCCAGGCAGTTCACGCAGTCCATGGTCGCGGCCATCGTCCCGGAGGAGGAGCACCCGGCCTGGCGGCCCTCTCCTCTCGCCTCGAGAGCACGCCGCAATTCCGGAAGTATCCTCGGGTCGGTCCCGGCGCGGCGACTGGCAACCGGCCCCGCAGCGGCGCGCCGGGAACTTTGGGCCTGCGCGTGGCGGACGTCCGGCTCGTGCGCCGCACGCGGTGGCGGCTGATCCCGGGAAAACCCGAGGGAAGATTGCCCCGGGGTTTGGCTGGCATGACAATGGGGCCCTGGCGATTTCGAGCGTTGGACGATTGAACGAACCGTGGCGGATTGGGCACGCGGGAGCTTGGCCGAACCACGATCTCGCCGACTTCGACAGTCTTCCCGCAAATCCGGCCTGGCGTACTGATGATTGATCATTTCCTCACCCAGGTACTGATCCTGCTCGTGACAGCGGTGGTCGTGGTGGTCGTGTTCCACCGTTTGCGCATACCCTCGAGTCTCGGTTACCTGCTCGTCGGCGTCCTGCTGGGCTCGTACACGCCTGGACCGGTCATCGACGCGCAGCCGGTGCGCAATCTCGCCGAGTTCGGCATCGTCTTCCTGCTGTTCGCCATCGGCCTGAACTTCTCGATGCCGCAGATCCACGCCATGCGCCACGTGCTGCTCGGCCTGGGCACCGCGCAGGTGCTGCTGACCACGGCCGCGGTCGGCGTAGTGGCCTGGCTGCTGGGGCAGCCCGGGATCGCGGCCTTAGTGGTCGGGGCGGGCTTCGCCCAGTCCTCCACGACCATCATCGTCAAACAGCTCGCCGAGCAGGGCGAGGAGAACAGCCGGCACGGGCGGCTGGCCATCGCCCTGAACGTCTTCCAGGACGTCACGGCCGTGCCTTTCCTGGTCATCTTTCCGGTGCTGGCGACCGTCGCCGCCGACCCGAGCGGCGGCATGGGCGCGATGGCGAGCGCGCTGGCACTGGCCTTCGCCAAGGCGGTGTTCGCGCTCGTGCTGGTGTTCCTCGCCGGCCGCTGGCTGCTGCGCCCGTTGTTCTACCTGGTCGCCGAGCAGCGCTCCACGGAGGTGTTCACGATGACCGTGCTGCTGGTCTCGCTGGCGGCGGCGTGGACCACCCACTCGCTGGGGCTGTCGATGGCGTTCGGCGCCTTCCTCGCCGGCATGATGCTGGGTGAGACC
Source organism: uncultured Gammaproteobacteria bacterium (assembly GCA_964614765.1). Taxonomy (GTDB): domain Bacteria; phylum Pseudomonadota; class Gammaproteobacteria; order JAJPIJ01; family JAJPIJ01; genus JAJVHZ01. Next base: position 1,122 of record CAZTPK010000335.1, on the reverse strand, counting down.
GAGTTCCGCCACCAGGTCGAATCCGCCATCCGGCCGTTCCGCGACGTCCTGGTCGGCCTGTTCTTCGTCGGCATCGGCATGCTCTTGGATCCCTCGACGCTTCCGCGGACCTGGCACTGGGCCCTCCTGGGTGCGGTGATCCTGGTGCTGCTGAAGACCGTGCTGGTGGCGCAGATCACTCGCATCGCGGGGATGGATGCGATGACCGCGTGGCGCACGGCCTGGGTGCTGGCGGAGGGTGGGGAGTTCGGGTTCGCGATGCTCGCCATCGCCCTCGGCGTGGGCATCATCGATCGGCAGGCCGGGCAGGTCGTGCTCACCGCGGTCCTGTTCTCGATGATCGCCGCGCCGTTTCTCATCCGCCACAACCATGCGCTGGCGCGCGCGTGCGCGCCGCGGCCGGCGCGCGCGGTCGAGGAGTCGGCGCCGCAGGCCAGCGCGGCCAACGTCGGTCCGCTGCGCGATCACGTCATCGTCTGCGGTTTCGGGCGCATCGGTCAGGGCGTGGCCCGCTTCCTCGAGGAGGAGCGCATTCCCTACGTGGCGCTGGACTTGGACACCGAGCGGGTGCGCGCGGCCCACATCGCCGGTGAGCGAGTCTTCTACGGCGACGCCGGCGAGCGCGACATCCTCGAGGCGGTGGGGATCGGCACCGCGCGCCTGGTGGTGGTCAGCCACGAGGACGTCTCTTCGGCCAAGAAGGTGCTGCACCACGTCCGCACGCTGCGGCCGGACCTGCCGGTCATGGTGCGCACGCGCGACGAGCGCCCGGTCGAGGAGCTTCGGGCCGCCGGGGCCACGGAGGTGGTGCCCGAGACCCTGGAAGCGGGCCTCATGATCGCCGTGCACGCCCTGGTGCTGCTCGACGTGCCCCTCGTCCGCGTCGTGCGGCGCATGCAAGAGCTGCGCGAGGGCCGTTATCGCCTCCTGCGCGAGCTGTTCCGGGGCGACAGTGCCCTCATCGAGGAGGCCGAGGAAGGCAGCGCCGACGAACTTCGCCCGGTCGAGTTGCTGCCGGAGAGCCCCGCGGTCGGACGCGCCCTGCAGGAACTCGGGCTGGAAGGAGTGGCGGTCACGGCGATGGTGCGCGACGGGCAGAGACGGCTCACGCCGCCGAGCGAC
>CAZTPK010000334.1:0-3269 GCA_964614765.1 uncultured Gammaproteobacteria bacterium | reverse complement strand
GTCCTGCTCTTCGGCGCCTGAGCGGCCGCATCGCCGGGCGGCGCCCGGGACGCAGATTCGTGCCCGCCCGGCGCAGACGGCCCCGGCTCAGGTCGGGGGCTTCCAGTCCTTGTAGGGGTGCCGCACCAGGTTGCTGTTGTAGTAACGCGGGTCGTGGGAGACCTCCTCGCCGATCCAGTCCGGCCGCTCGAAGGCCTCCTGTTCGTGCCGCAGTTCGATCTCGGCGAGCTCGAGGCCGGCGTTTTCGCCCTCGAAGACGTCGATCTCCCACCAATGCCCGGCGTGCTCGACGTAGTGGCGCATCTTCTCGACGAACGGTCGCGCGCAAAGTTGTTCGAGGATGGCGCGGCCTTCGGCGGCCGGGATGCCGAAATCGAACTCGGTCCGCGTCGTACCCAGCGAGGCGCTCTTGATGTTGAGACGGGCCTCGTCCCCGTCCACTCGCACGCGGACGGAGCAGGCGCTGCCGGCGCCGGTCTGCAGGTAACCCTGGCACAGGTGCACGGACTTGACCACGCCTTTCTTCCAGCCGTCATGGCGCAGCAGGAACTTTCTTTCGATCTCTATGCCCATCTTCTCCCTTTCGCGGTGTAAGCTTCCGCACTGTTTGGCCGGTCGCGGCCGTTACTCTACATGACTGGCCACATGGAGCCGAAGTCCGCATCGTCCGTTTCCGGGCGCCGCCTGGCCGAGATGGCACTGCTGGGATTCGCCTCCGGCCTGCCTCTGGCGCTCACCGCCTCCACGATGCAGGCATGGCTCACCGTCTCCAATGTCGACATCAAGAAGATAGGCCTGTTCAACCAGGTTCAGATCCCCTACACGCTGAAGTTCCTCTGGTCGCCACTGGTGGATCGTTATTCCGTACCGGGGCTGGGCCGAAGGCGCGGTTGGATGCTGCTCAGTCAGCTGGCGCTGATCGTCGCTATCGTCTACATGGGCACGCTCTCGCCAGTCGAGCACCTGCCGCTCATTGCCGCTGCGGCGCTGGCCGTGGCGTTCTTCTCCGCCACCCAGGACGTGGCCGTGGATGCCTACCGCACGGACTCCCTGAAGGAGCGCGAGCGCGGACTGGGCACCGGGGTCTTCATCTCCGGATACCGGGTGGCGATGCTGACCTCGGGCGCCCTCGCCCTCATCTTTGCTGCCGGCATCGGCTGGCGCTACACCTACTGGCTGATGGCGGGGCTGATGATCGTCGGGGTGCTGACTACGCTCAACGCCCGCGAGCCGGATGCGGACGGGCAGCAGCCGACTACGCTGCGGGCGGCCGTGGCGGAGCCGTTTCTCGAGTACTTCTCGCGCCGCGGGGGCGGGGCGGGGGTGGGGGGGGCGCCGCGGCGATGCTGGTGCTGGTGCTGCTGTACAAGCTCGGGGACGCACTCGCCGGCTCGCTGAGCACGACGTTCTTCATCCGCGAGCTCGGCTTCACGATGCAGGAGGTCGGTGTCATCAACAAGGTGCTCGGCCTGGCGGCGACGATACTCGGCGCGATCGCGGGAGGGCTGTGGATGACCCGGTTGCGGCTGTATCCCGCGCTCATGGGTTTCGGCATTCTGCAGGCGCTGACCAATCTCGGGTTCTGGGCGCTGGCGCTCGTCGGCAAGAGCTACCTCGGCATGGCCGCGGTGGTCGCGCTCGAGAACCTCGCCGGCGGCATGGGCGCCAGCGCGGCGACCGCCCTGCTCATGGCGCTGTGCAATGCGCGCTACTCGGCGACCCAGTTCGCGCTGCTCTCGGCGCTCGCGGCGGTGGGGCGCATACTGATCGGGGCGCGCGCCGGATACATGGTCGAGGCATGGGGCTGGGCGCAATTCTTCCTGGCCACCTTCGCCGCGGCGCTGCCCGGCCTCGTGGTTCTGTACCTGTGGCGCGGCCGCCTGCCGAGGTCGACGATGACCAGCAGCGGCGCCGTCTGATCGACCGGTAAGCATGACCGCAACACGATTCGCCACCGAGTCCCTGCATGAACTGCCGCGGCGCGCCGTGCCGGCGTTCCCGGGCTGGCTGGCCGCGCTCGGTCCGGGCGTGGTGTGGATGGCGCTCGCGCAGGGCAGCGGCGAGCTCATCTGGTGGCCGTACATGGTAGCCAAGTACGGGCTGGCGTTCCTGGTGCTGCTGGCACCCGCGTGCCTGCTGCAATACCCGCTGACGGTGGAGATAGGGCGTTATACGCTGGCGACCGGCGAGAGCATCTTCCACGGCTTCATCCGGCTGAATCGGCTCTTCGGGATGGCGTTGTGGATACTGATGACCGCCTCGTTCCTGTGGTTCGGCGCCTTCGCCTCCGCCGGCGGCACCGCACTGGCGGCATTGACCGACTTTCCGCACGGCTGGGATCAGCGCGGCCAGTCGCTGTTCTGGGGCTACGCCTCCATCGCGGTGTTCTTCGTGGCGATCGTGCTCAGTCCGGTCGTCTATCTGCTCATCGAGTGGTTCATGAAGGCCGTCGCGGGGATCACCGTGCTCGGCCTGCTGTGGGCCTGCGCCCAGCCGGAGGTGCTGCGGGTCGTGCCGGCATTCCTGGGCGGGCTCGCCGGTCAGGGCGGACCGATGCCGCGGCCGTGGGACCCGGCGGACGCGACCAAGCTGCTCACCGCGATCACCTTCGCCGGCCTGGGCGGCTTCTGGATCCTGTTCTACTCGTACTGGCTGCGCGACAAGGGCAGCGGCATGGCCGCGCACAACGGCCGCATAACCGGGCTCATCACCGGGCGCGCGGAGACCGCGGCGGTGAGCGGGAGCCTGCCGCGGGACACCGGCGAGGACGCGGCGCGCTGGCGCGCATGGGAGAAGTATCTGCGCACCGATACGCTGATCGGCATCCTCGGCAATCTGGCCACCACGATGATGACCTGCCTGCTGGCCTACGCACTGCTGTTCCCGCAGGGACTGTTGCCGAAGGATTACGAACTGGCCGTGGTGCAGAGCGAGTTCTTCGCGGCGAGCCTGGGCGAAGCGGGGCGCGTGCTGTTCCTCGTCGTCGCGGCCGCGTTTCTCGCCGACACCTGGCTGGCGACCGCGGATGCGGTGGCGCGGACGCAGGCCGACATCGTGCAGGTGCTGTTCCCGGCGGCGCGCCGCTACTCGCAGCGACGCTGGTACTTTCTGTTCATCTGCGTCCTGACCGCGGTCACCGGCCTGACCATGCTGGCCGATCAGCCGGGCACGCTCATCCTGTTGAGCGCGGTCATCGGATTCATCGGCACGGTGACGTTTCCGGTTGCGCTCTACCTGCTGAACTACCGCCTCCTGCCGGCGCATCTGCC
>CAZTPK010000333.1:0-3274 GCA_964614765.1 uncultured Gammaproteobacteria bacterium | reverse complement strand
CATGAAGCCCTGGCCGTGATCGACGAATACCGTCTTGCCATTGAAGAAGTAATCCCCGGTGTCGATCACCGTGCCGGCGGCCGCGGCGAGCACCGGCGTGCCCGTGTCGACGGCGATGTCGAGGCCGGAGTGCGGATTGCGCTCCTGATCGTTGAAGAACCGGCGCAGGCCGAAGGGGCTGCTGAAACGGCCCTGTGCCGGCAGATCCAGCCACAGCGACGCGGGCTCCTGCTCGCTCCAGTGCGCCTTCACCGCGGCGATGCGCTTCATCTCGCGGGCGATGCGCGCCAGATCCTCGGGGTTGGGGTCGACCTTGCGCGTGTCGGTGATCGTGAGGCGCTGCTCGGCATATCGCTTCGGTTCGACCCGGAACGCATAGGTCTGCCGCGTGCTGCCGTGCGCGCTGATGCGATATTCCCCCGGCGCGGTCTGCAGCGGTATTCCCACGATCGCCGCGTAGCCCATGCCGTCGGGGCTCACCAGGACGCGGCGGCCGTTGAAGGCGGCGGTCGGGCGATCCGGGCCGTCCGCCTCCAGGCCTATGACCACGAAGCCGCCCGGTACATTGGCCCCCGCGGGCAGCGCGGGTGACTCCGCCGTCCTGGCCTTCTCTATGGGCTGCGCCGCGCCGTCCGGCGGCAACAGCAGCACCGCCAGCCCGAACGCGCCGGCGGCGAGGCAGCGCAACCGATTACCCATCGCGACCCGGAATCGTGTCGGCGGACCGCTCCTCGATGTCGATCCCTTCCACGGTGCAGCGAAGCCGGCCGCGCGCCAGCCGCGCCGCGACGCGGTCGCCGATCCGCGCCGCGGTCGCATCGCGCAGGATCCGCGCCTGCGAATCCGTCACGATGGCGTAGCCGCGCTCGAGCGTGGCGAGCGGACTCACCGCGTGCAGGGCCCTGAGCACCGGGTGCAGGCGGGCAGCCTCCCGCTGCAGGCGGTTGCGGATCGCCTGCTCGAGGCGCAGGCGGCATTGCGCGAGCTCACCGCGCAGATACAAGAGTCGCTGCCCGGGGCTGAGCGCGGACAGGCGTGCGGAAAGCCGCGCCAGTTCGAGGTGGCGTCGATGGATCGACGCCTGCACCGTGCTGCCCAGGCGCGCGAAGACGTCGTCGAGCCGCTGCGCCAGCTCCTGCAGGCGTCGTCCCGGATGCACCAGCCGCCGCGACAACCATGCCAAGCGCTAGCGCTGGCGGGCGAGCAGCGCGCCGGTGAGCTGGATCAGGCGTGATTCCAGCCCCCGGAGCTGCGCCAGCAGCTCGCGCCGATCAGGGCTGACGAGCTCGGCGCTCGCCGACGGCGTGGGGGCGCGCACGTCGGCCACGAAGTCGGCGATGGTGAAGTCGATCTCGTGTCCGACGCCGCTGACGATCGGCGTGCGGCAGGCATGGATGGCGCGGGCGACGACCTCCTCGTTGAACGGCCAGAGGTCCTCGAGCGAGCCGCCGCCACGGGCCAGCAGGAACACGTCGCATTCCTGGCGTGCGTCGGCCGTCCTGATCATGGCGGCGATCTGAGGGGCGGCCGCGGCACCCTGCACCGGCACCGGATAGATAATGACCTCCAGCTGCGGCGCCCGCCGGCGCAGGACGCTCAGGATGTCGCGGATGGCCGCCCCGGTGGGCGAGGTGATGACGCCGACGGTGCGGGGATGCGGAGGCAGCGGCTGCTTGTGCGATTCCTCGAACAGGCCCTCGGCGGCGAGTTTCCTCTTGAGTTGTTCGAACTGCACGCGCAGCAGTCCTTCGCCGGCCGGCTCGGCGTGCTCGACGGCGAGCTGGAATTCCCCGCGTCCCTCGTACAGGCTCACCCGCGCCCGCGCCAGGATGTGCATCCCATCCTGCGGCAGGAACTTCAGGCGCATGTTGTTCTGCCTGAACATCGCGCAGCGGACCTGCGCCTGCGCGTCCTTGAGCGTGAAATACCAGTGCCCGGATCCGGGGCGCGCGAAGTTCGATATCTCCCCCTCTATCCAGATGAGCGGGAAGCGACCTTCCAGCAGCGCGCGGGCCTCGCGATTCAGGCGCGAGATGGTGTAGACGTCGCGTTGCGGGGCGAGGTCCATGGGCAGCTGGTTCGTCGTGCTCATGCCCGGAATGATACGGGAATCGGGCCCCTGCGGGCGCATACCGCGGTGCGGTGGATACATATATAATTGCCCGCCTTCCGTTGCGAGAACGAAAGACTGCCATGCGCCTGGCCGGTGAAGCCTTAACCTTCGACGATGTCCTGCTGCTGCCCGCGTACTCCAAGGTTCTGCCGCGCGAGGTGGATCTCGGCACGCAGCTTACCCGCGCCATTCGGCTGAACATCCCGCTGATATCCGCGGCCATGGACACGGTCACCGAGTCGCGCCTGGCAATCGCGCTCGCCCAGGAGGGCGGCATCGGCATCGTCCACAAGAACCTGAGCGCGGAGGAGCAGGCGCTTGAGGTTCGGCGGGTGAAGAAGTACGAGAGCGGCATCATCCAGAATCCGATCACGGTCCCGCCGACGATGAGCATCGGCGAGGTGCTGCAGCTCACGCACGAACGCAAGATCTCCGGCGTCCCGGTCGTCGACGGCGAAGATCTGGTCGGGATTGTCACCGCGCGCGATCTGCGCTTCGAGACGCATTACGACCAACCCGTCGCCAGCATCATGACGCCGAAGCAGAAGCTGGTGACCGTCCGCGAGGGGGCCAGCCGCGAGGAGGTCATTGATCTGCTGCACAAGCACCGCATCGAGAAGGTGCTGGTGGTCAACGACAAGTTCCAGCTACGCGGCCTCGTTACCGTCAAGGACATGCAAAAGGCCAAGGAATATCCGAACGCCTGCAAGGACGAGCAGGAACGGCTGCGCGTGGGCGCCGCGGTGGGAACCGGCAAGGGCACGCACGAGCGCGTGGAGATGCTGGTGAAGTCCAACGTCGACGTCGTCGTCGTCGATACCGCCCACGGCCATTCCCAGGGCGTGCTCGACGTGGTGCGCTGGATAAAGCAGAAGTACCCCGACACACAGGTCATCGGCGGCAACATCGCCACCGGCGAGGCGGCCAAGGCCTTGGTGGAGGCCGGCGCCGATGCGGTGAAGGTGGGCATCGGGCCGGGCTCGATCTGCACCACGCGCATCGTGACCGGCGTCGGCGTGCCGCAGATCACGGCCGTGGCCGCGGTGGCCGCGGCGCTCAAGGGAACCGGCGTGCCGCTCATCGCCGACGGCGGCATCCGCTACTCCGGCGACATCGCCAAGGCCCTGGTCGCCGGCGCGTACGCGGTGATGATCGGCGGTC
>CAZTPK010000332.1:0-3276 GCA_964614765.1 uncultured Gammaproteobacteria bacterium | reverse complement strand
GGTTCGGTGCGATCGGACCGGCAGGGGATCAAAGCAGCACGCTACGTTGAATGACGGGAGGTGAAGGCTCATGAGGCGGCTGGCGATCGTACCCGGGGTGTGTTCCATCGTGCTCGCCGCACTGTGTTCCTTCGCCGCGACGAACGCGCATGCGGAGGCGCCGGTGGCGGTGGTCACCGTGACCTCGGCGAACGGCGACGGACACGAGTTCGTGCTCGAGGTGGCAGACACGGAGGAGCGCCGCCAGCGTGGCCTGATGTTTCGCAAGGAGCTGCCCGAGGACGGCGGCATGATATTCATCTACGACCCGCCGCAGGTCGCGGCGATGTGGATGAAGAACACCCTGATTCCCCTGGACATGGTGTTCGTCGATGCCGGAAGTAGGATTGCGCACGTCGCCAGTCGCACAACGCCGCATTCGCTCGAGCCGATCTCCGCCGGCGTGCCGGTCGCGGCGGTGATCGAGCTGAACGGGGGAACCTGCGATCGCCTCGGCATGGGCGTCGGCGATCGCGTGCACTACGAGCTGACGGCTACTTCAGCGTCTTCAGCGCCGCGCTGAATCCCTTCATCGACAGCGGAACCTGAACGGGACGGTGCGCGCCGTCGCTGAACCCGATCTGCACCTTCTTGGCGGCGTTCAGCTTCTCGAGCAGGACCTTCTCCAGCTTCAGTCCGGCGCGGCAGCCGCCCGGCTCGCAGCGTTCGATGGGAAACTGTATGGGCTTGTCCTCGTCGATGGTGAGGGCGGCGCCGGGCGGCAGGGCGATGCCCAGCGGCAGCGTGATGAGCGCGACGGGGTCGGCGATCTTGGGCGCATAGCCCACGGCGATATTGAGCACGCGCTGGTTGCCGTCCTTGGTCACGACGTTCTGGAACGCGTAGCAGACCTCCGTGGCGCCTTTCTCTTTCTCCTTGGCATCCGGCTTTTCGCATCGTATCGCCCAGTTGTCGAACTTCTCGCCGTCCTTGGGAGCGGCGAGCACCGGCGCCGATGCCGCCACCGCGAGAGCGAGCGAGACGGCGAGTGTTGAGAGTCGGCGCGACGGGCTCGTGGGGTACTGATGGGTCATGATGGGAATGTCCTTGTGTAAGGGAAAATGCGAGTATGTGCGACAATTTACTGCAGGGACGTGAAAACTTCTACAAAGTTCGGTCGCATCGACAGCGGATGACCCTGCAGGGGGCAGGGGGCGCAGGGCCCGTTTGTCGCGCCTGTCGCGCCGGCGACCGCGGGGAGATCGGCGTTGGCCTCCATCTACGATCTGAAACCGGCCTTCCAGGGCTTGTTGCGCCCGCTCGTGCGCGCGCTGGCCGCCCGCGGCGTGAGCGCGAACCAGGTGACGGTGGCCGCATGCGTTCTGTCGATCGTGAGCGGGGCGATCATCTACCGATGGGCCGGCACCGCACCGGCTGTGATGCTGCTGCTGCCAATCATCCTTTCCGCGCGCATGGCGATGAACGCCGTGGACGGCATGCTCGCGCGCGAGCACGACATGCGCAGCGCGCTCGGCGGATTCCTGAACGAGCTGGCCGACGTAGTCTCCGACGCGGCGTTGTATCTGCCGTTGGCCGTCTTGCCCGGCGTCAATCCGCAGGCGGTCGTCCTCTTCGTGCTGCTGGCCGCGTGCTCGGAGGTCGCCGGCATCGTCTCGGCGGCGCAGGGTGCATCGCGGCGCTACGACGGACCCATGGGCAAGAGCGATCGGGCGTTCGCGATCGGCGCGCTGGGTCTGCTGGCGGGTCTGGGCGCAGACAGCGGCAACTGGATCAACTGGGTGCTGCTTGCGCTCGCACTGATGGTGCTCCTCACCGTCGTCAATCGCGTGCGCAACGGCCTGAAGGAGATCGAATCGCGATGAATTTCGACGTGGCGGACAACGTGAGGGCCGCGCTGCTCGCCATATTCGGGGTGCTGGCGCTCGCTTCCGTCGTCGTGGCGGGGATGGCGCGCGCGCGGCGGGAGAAGGATTTCACCGAGCTGAAGCTGCGGGTGAGGACCTGGTGGTACATCTTCCTGGTCTTCTGCGCCGCCATCGCCTTCGACCGCACGGTGTCCGTGTGCGTGCTCGGCTTCGTCAGCTTCCTGGCCTTCAAGGAGTTCCTGTCGCTCATCCCGACGCGGCGCGCCGATCATCGCGTGCTGTTCTGGGCCTATCTCGCAATCCCGGTCCAGTACTACTGGGTCGCGACCGCCTGGTACGGGATGTTCATCATCTTCATTCCCGTCTACGCGTTCCTGTTCCTGGCGATGCGCATGGTGCTGATCGGCGAGACCGAGGGATTCCTGCGCGCGGCCGGCACCCTGCACTGGGGGATGATGACCACCGTGTTCGCCTTGAGCCACATGGCCTATCTCACGGTCTTGCCGGCGTCGGGAAATCCCAACGGCGGCGGCGACGCGCTGCTGCTCTATCTCGTGCTGCTGACCGAGCTGAACGACGTCGCGCAGTACGTCAGCGGCAGGACCTTCGGCCGGCGCAAGGTGATCCCGAAGGTCAGTCCGAAGAAGACGGTCGAGGGTCTGGCCGGCGGGGTGCTGACGACGACGGTGCTGGCCTGGCTGCTCGCGCCCTGGCTGACGCCGCTGACAGCGTGGGAGTCGATCGCGGCGGGGCTCATCATCGGCCTGTCCGGATTCGTTGGCGACGTCACCGTCTCGGCGGTCAAGCGCGACATCGGAGTGAAGGACAGCGGCACCATGCTGCCAGGGCACGGCGGCGTGCTCGACCGGCTCGACAGCCTGACCTACACTGCGCCGCTGTTCCTGCATTTCGTGCGCTACCTGCACTACTGACGACATGAACGCGCTGCTGCGCAGGCTGTTCGTCGTGCTGGTCGCCTGGCCGGTGGTGATGGTGTTGATCGGCATCCACGTTCGTCACCGCGAGCGGCTGCCGCGGCACGGGCCGGCCATCGTCGCGGCCAATCACAACAGCCACCTCGACACGCTGACGCTGCTGTCGCTGTTTCCGCTGTCGATCGTCCCGCGCGTGCGACCTGTCGCCGCGGCCGATTACTTTCTCTCCAACCGGCTGCTCGCGTGGATATCGACGCGGCTCATCGGCATTGTTCCCATCGCGCGCAAGGTGCGCAAGACCGACCCGCTCCTCGGCTGTCACGAGGCCCTGCTGCGCGGCGAGATACTCATCGTCTTTCCGGAGGGCTCGCGCGGCTAGCCCGAGAGGATGGGCGAGCTGAAGACCGGCATCGCGCACCTGGCCGAGCGCCATCCCGATGTGCCGGTGGTACCGGTGTTCATGCACGGGCTGGGGC
>CAZTPK010000331.1:0-3278 GCA_964614765.1 uncultured Gammaproteobacteria bacterium | reverse complement strand
GGGGTTGACCACCTGCTGCAGGGCCGAATACAGGCGCCGATCGTCGTCCTTGATGCGAGCCTTGTACTCGGAATGCACCGCGTTCTTCTCGCGCTGCACGTACTCGGCCGTGAACAACGGCGCGATGAAGAACTGCGCGAACCGGTCGAGCGCTCCTTCGAGATGGTCCTTGTCGATGCTGAAGTGGTAGTTGGTGTTCTCGAAGGCGGTGTAGGCGTTCTCCGTGCCGCCGTGGGCGTTCATGAATTCGTCGTACTCCCCGGCCTTCGGATACTTCGCCGTGCCCAGGAACAGCATGTGCTCGAGAAAATGGGCAAGGCCCTGGCGTCCCGGCGGGTCGCTGGCGCTGCCCACGCCCACGCTCAGGGAGGCGGCGGCCTTGTCGGCCTCGGGGTCGGAGACTAGCAGCACCTTCATGCCGTTGGTCAATTGCAGGTAGCGGAACTCGCGCACGTCGCTGGGCGACTTGACCACCTCGACGGCCGCCGTCGACGGCGCGAAGGCGAGCGCCAGCAACGCCCATAGGACGGGGAGCAGCAGCGGGCGCATCGGGCGTCGGACCGGCATTGCGTAGGGACCCTGCATATCCCGGGCCGGATGCCGGCGCCGGTTTCGAGGGTTGGAGGGGCGCCGGGGCGGCAGGTTCAGCCCGGTGGGTGCCGGCCGGGGGTGCGGCGTCACCTACCTGCCCATGATACGGAGGATAAACGGCGCCCACGCCGCCAGCATGACCAGGAGCAGGGCGGACTCCAGCCAGAGGATCCGGCGGTAGCGCCGCTGCTCGGGCGCCGGGCGGTCGAGCATGAAGACGCGGGTCATGGTGATGTCCAGCGGCAGCGAGAAGGCGAGCATCGCCATGATGGTGGGCGCGATGACCGAGGGTCCCAGCATCCAGCCGGACTGGACCCGGCCGTCCGCGAACGGGGCGCAGGCGATGACCAACAGGGTCACGATTAAAAGCAGCGCCCGCAGGACCCCGACGTATCGAAAAAAAGCCAGTATCGCGTGCATTTGCCAAATCTCTCCGATTCAGCGATAAAGCATATCATCCATGGCGCATCAGGGGAGCACCGCGTGACCATCGATCCTGCACAGACCCAGAACATGGCCGTGTTCTGCGATTTCGAGAATATCGCGCTCGGCTGCCGCGATGCCAAGTACGAGAAATTCGACATCAAGCGTCTCATCGAGCACCTGCTGCTGAAGGGCAGCATCATCGTCAAAAAGGCCTATTGCGACTGGGAGCGGTACAAGGAGTACAAGCAGCCGATGCACGAGGCCTCCTTCGAGCTCATCGACATCCCCCATGTCCGGCAGTCGGGCAAGAACTCGGCCGACATCCGCATGGTCGTCGACGCGCTCGACCTGTGCTACACGAAGCTGCACGTGGACACCTTCGTTCTCATCAGCGGCGACTCCGACTTCTCGCCGCTGGTGTCCAAGCTGCGGGAGAACAACAAGACCGTCATCGCGGTGGGGGTGAAGAATTCCACCTCCGATCTGCTGATCTCCAACTGCGACGAATTCATCTTCTACGACGACCTGGTGCGCGAACAGCGCCGGCGCAGCAGCCGCGGCGGCGGACGCACCGGCGGGCAGACGCGGCGGCGTCGGGAGAAGCCGGCCGCCAGCGAAGAGGCGCAGGCGGCCGAGGCACAGGCGGAATTCAAGGAGGAAGACCGAAAGCAGCAGGCCATCGACCTGGTGATGGAGACCGCCGAGGCGATCATGGGCGAGCGCAGCGTCGACGAGAAGCTCTGGGGTTCGATGGTCAAGCAGGCCCTTAAGCGTCGCAAACCCGGTTTCAAGGAGTCCTACTACGGCTTCTCCACCTTCAGCGAGCTGCTGGAAGAGGCGCAGCAGCGGCGCCTGCTGGCGCTGGAGCGCGACGAGAAGTCCGGGGGTTACATCATCACCCGCCTGCAGCCGCCGGGGGAGGCCGAGGCATGAAGTTGACGGACTTCGGGCGCCGCTACGGCGGCAGTTCCGGCACCCGGCAGTTAATGGAGGACCTCGGCGCCGCGCTCGACGGCTCGCTCGACGTGCTGATGCTGGGCGGCGGCAACCCCAGCCACATCCCGGCGGTGCAGGAGCTGTTTCGCCGACGCGCCTTGCAGATCGCCTCGGACCCGCGGCTGTTCGCCCAGACGGTCGGGAACTACGACGCGCCGCAGGGCCAGCGCGATTTCGTCGCGGCGCTGGTCGCGATGCTCAATCGCGAATACGGCTGGGGCCTCACGGCGCGCAACGTCGCGCTCACCCACGGCAGCCAGTCCGCCTTCTTCATGCTGTTCAACATGTTCGGCGGCCCGTGCGCCGACGGCACCGTGCAGCACATCCTGCTGCCGGTGACGCCGGAATACATCGGCTACGCGGACGTGGGTCTCAGCGAGGACATGTTCGTGGCGCGCCGCCCGACTATCGAGTTGCTGGATCGCTCCCAGTTCAAGTACCACGTCGACTTCAAGGGCCTGCGAGTGGATGCCGGCGTCGGTGCGATGTGCGTGTCGCGACCGACCAATCCGACCGGAAACGTGCTTACGGACGAGGAGATCGAGGCGCTGGTCGCGCTGGCGCGCGGCGCCGACGTGCCGCTCATCATCGACGGCGCCTACGGCACGCCGTTCCCGGACATCATTTACACGACCGCCCGCGCGGTGTGGAACGAGCACGTCGTTCTCTGCCTGAGTCTCTCCAAGATCGGGTTGCCCGCGGTGCGCACCGGCGTGGTGATCGCGGCCGAGCCGATTATCGAGGCGCTCACCGGCATGAACGCCATCCTGCACCTGTCGACCGGCAGCGTCGGGCCGGCGCTCGCGCAGCAGATGGTCGAGAGCGGCGAGATACTGCGGATCAGCCGCGATCTGGTGAACCCGTTCTACAGCGCCAAGGCCGAACGCGCGCTGCGATGGGTGGATGAGTTCTTTGCCGGTTGCAGCCACCGCGTGCACAGGCCCGAGGGCGCCTTCTTCCTCTGGCTGTGGTTCGAGGGATTGCCGATCACCAGCGCCGAGCTTTATCAACGGCTCAAGGCGCGCGGAGTGGTGGTGCTGCCGGGACACCATTTCTTTCCCGGGCTGCGCGAGGACTGGCCGCACCGGCACGAGTGCATACGCGTGAGCTACACGGCCGAGGACGATGTCGTCCGCCGGGGGCTCGCCGTCATCGCCGATGAGGGGCGCGCCGTCTACGCCGGCGCCGGCGCCGATGGCCGGCGCCGGCAGCACGCCTAGCGCCGGCGGCGGCCGGCGCCGGCTGGAGCGCGCCGGCGCGGCCGT
>CAZTPK010000330.1:0-3281 GCA_964614765.1 uncultured Gammaproteobacteria bacterium | reverse complement strand
AGAACGCGCTATCCGAAGACAGCCGCCCGAACGCCTGCACGCTGCTCGACGCCGCTTGCCTCCGGGGATGGCACGGAAAGGATATAGTGGACCCCATTTTTTGGACAGTGGCCTAGAGGATAAAATGGGGGCCTGGAGACGGAAGCAGGAGGTCGACGGCGGTGCCGAGGAAGAGAAGGAGTTTCGACGCCCGGTACAAGGCCAGGGTGGCGCTGGAGGCCATCCGGGAGGAAAAGACCCTGGCCGAGATCGCAAGCGTGTACGGGGTCCACCCGCAGCGCATAGCTGCCTGGAAGAAGGAGGCGCTCAGCCGCATGGCCGAGATTTTCCAGGACGGCAAGGCGGGCAGCGCCAAGGACCAGGATGAGCTCATCTCGGCGCTCTACGAGCAGATCGGAAAGCTCAAGGTGGAGCTGGACTGGTTGAAAAAAAATCTGGCATGTCCCTATGAGGAGCGGCGCCGGTGGATCGGAAAGTCGAACGGCATAAGCATCCAGCGCCAGTGCGAGCTGGCTGGGCTGAGCCGCAGCGGCCATTACTACCGGCCCGCGGGCGAGAGTGCCCTGAACCTGGAGCTGATGCGCCGCATCGACGAGCAGTACACGCGTACGCCGTTCTACGGCTCGCGGCGGATGACGGTGTGCTTGCGCGGACTGGGGCTACGGGGTGAACCGCAAGCGGGTGCAGCGGCTGATGCAGTTGATGGGCATCGAGGCGGTCTACCCCAAGCGGCGGCTGTCGGCCAACGGCGCGGAACACAAGGTTTTTCGGTACCTGCTGTCAAGGGACGTGAACTTTTACGAAGTTGGTGGACGTCATCTTTTACGATCCCGTCTCCTGGGTTAAGGGGGTATGTTACCCATGTATGATCTCTTACGATCCAATGGGTTAGGTGTTCCCTGGGGCAGCCCCCCATGGGGGGCTGCGCGCGCGAAGAGGGGGCATTTTTGACGTTCCTTTTCATTGTCAGGCAGTTGCAGCCTTTTCCAGATCCCGCAGCCGGTACGAGCGGCCCCGGATGCTGATCAGGTGGCACTTGTGAAGCAATCGGTCCAGAAGCGCGGTGGCCATGACCTCGTCGCCGGCCAGCACCTCGGGCCAGTCCTTGATGGCCTTGTTGGTGGTGATAAGCGTCGCCCCTCTCTGGTAGCGGTAGCTGACCATGCGAAAGAGCAGCCCCGCCTCCTGGCGCGAAAGCGGCTGGAAGCCGACCTCGTCGACGATGAGCAGCGACACCTTCAGGTACTTCTTGCCCTTGAGGCGCCGGGGCGGCTCGTCGGCGTCGCGCTTGAGCACATGCAGCAGGTCCTCCAGCCTGTAGAAGGCCACCGAGAACCCCTGCTCGACCGCCCGCACTCCCAGCGCCACCGCAAGGTGGGTCTTGCCAACACCTGGAGGCCCGGCCAGGATGACCGTGGCATGGTCTTTCACCCAGGCGCAGGTCGAGAGCGTCTCTATCTGCCGCCTCTCGACCCCCGGCTGGAAGCTCCAGTCGAAGTTGCCGAGCGTCTGGCCGGGCGGCAGCCCCGAGAGCTTCAGCGACGTTTTTATCCTGCGCTCCTCGCGCCGGTCAGTCTCTGCCCGCAGCAGCTTGTCGAGGAACAGGTGCGGTGAGAGATTCGACTTCACGCTCTCTGAAAGCAGCGCAGAAAGCTGCTCCGCCGCCATGGTCAGCCCGAGCTGGCCGAGCAGCGCTGTCGTTCGGTCCAGCTCCAATTTCGGTTGCGTGCTCATCAGGCCACCTCCGCCAGCGCCGCGTACAGGTCGATGGGACGCTGCTCGACCGGCATCATGAGGATCTGCTCAAGCTTCTTGCCCAGGCGTCCGAGCGGCGGCGGCCGAAGACCCGCTCGGTGCTCTCGCCCTCGTAGCAGCTCGGGTCGACGAGCACCCTCTCGGGGGTGTGCCTGGGATATTCCCTGATGATGCTTCCTGCGGCCAGGATCTGCACCTTGCCCGCGCAGCCGCGCACCTCCACCTGCCGGCCCACGTGTATGAAGGGCACCGGGTACTGGCGGTTCTCGAACCACACCATGCACTCCTTGTGCACCGGCCGGGTGACCACCACGTCGAAGGGCTCGGGCAAGAGCGGAACCTGTGCCAGATGCTCGAGCTCGCGCTCCCAGCTCGCGAAGACCGTCAGCCCCGTGGCCGGGCAGAGCGCACGCCGCGCCCAGGCCTCGATGCGCTCGTCCGTCCAGACCTGCAGCTCGTCGAGCGAGCCAAAGCGCAGCCCCCGCGGGTCCGACCCCGGAACAAGTGCCTGGCACCTGTTCCACCTGTTCCGCAGGATATATGGCAGGTGTCTGATACCACACTCAGACAGCTCAGACGTAATCAGCTGGAATTACTGGGGCGACAGATTGCGATGCATCCCTATTCCGGACAACGCACAACCGAAGTAAGCGACCGGCGAACCGCATCCCATGACAGCGCGGCGGGGTGGACCGGCGGCGTCGCCGGTAGACGGACTTTTTTTCGGGGATTACCCGGCTTGGGCTGGCGGTTGATTGGCGACGGCCGGGGCGGCGTCTCTTGCCGCCCTGGACAGACGATGCTCGGGGTGGTCCTCGGCCCACTCGGCGGGCAGCAGGTCGAAGACCTTGCCCTGCGGCCAGCCCCCGGCCTGCTTCTCGAACACGTCCTTCAAGTAGGCCCAGGGGTCGACGCCCGCCAGAGCGCAGCTTCCCAGCAGCGAGTAGGCGATGGCCGCCCGCAGCGCCGCCAGGACTGGCTTTGTCTTCGCCTGACGCAGCGCCTTGACCTCGTCGGCCCCCGCACATTGCTGCCGGGCTTGCTCTTCCACCTGGTACATGCGACGGATGAGCTCCAGCGGGTAGGCGGCCAGCAGCTCCCCGCCGAGGTCATCAAGGACCTGATGGCGAGAAACGCCATACTCGAAGCCCGGCTGTCCAGGCTGGAGGCGGCCCTGGGAATTAAATAGCCCGGCGGGCTCGTTGTTCGAAATCCACGAGGAGGATAATATAGGGACATGGGAGATGTGAAGATGCCCTGCCGTAGCCTCGCGGCGGCGGTGCTGGCAATGGCCGCCGTCTCCTGCCGGTCGGATGTTCTGACTTGCACTGATCCCTGCGGGGCCGCCGGCGACACCCGCTGCCTCGGCGACGCTGGATGCATTGAGAGGTCATGAAAAGGCCTCGGTTTTCATTTCGTAATCAATTCCAGGTCACCGGGTCACCTGCCGATGTGGCCGAAAGACCTCGGCTTTCATTTCAGGATCATTCCGAGGTCACCGAGCGACCTTTCGATGTCATCGGGTG
>CAZTPK010000329.1:0-3287 GCA_964614765.1 uncultured Gammaproteobacteria bacterium | reverse complement strand
CAGCAGCGCGGTGGGCAGCGGAATGCTGCCCACGCGTTCGTTGTGCGTGATGTGATCGAACACCAGCAGACCGTAGCCGGCGATGACTGCCAGATAGGGCGACAACCTGTACGGATAGGGTCGCTCGAATTCCGGCCGTCGCGCGGCCTGTGCGCCGTGCAGGACCTGCAGGTAGCAGGCGACGATCATCAGCGCCCAGGAGAGCAGGAAGCACAGGTCCGGTATGCCGCCGGTCTGGTAGGTGCCGTCGAGTGATTGCACGAAGAAGAACATGTCCGCCGCGAACATCGCCGCCTGCGACAGCAGCAGCAGCAGCGAGACCGGGTTCATTCCGCCGGAGGATCGCCGGCGAAGGAGCACGGAGACGATGCCGAAGGCGATGAGGATGTCGCCCACCGGATAGGCCATCAGGATGCCCGTCTCCCACAGCGAAGTCTCCGGATCGTGCTCGACGCGCGCGACGATGAAATACGCCATGAAGGCGCTCGCGGCCACCATGATGGTCGCCACGTCCAGGGAGAACTTTATCTTCTCCCGCCGGCTGTTCAGGGGCTCGGAGAGCATGAGCAGCCCGAGGAACACGAACGGGTACATCGACAGGAAGAAGACGTCGGCGATCGAGGGGAAGGGCTCGATCTCGAGGATCACCTCGAAGGTATTCCAGGTGCAGTTCCCCAGCCAGTAGGCGAGGTAGGACAGCCCGATCATCAGCCAGCCGCGCCGCGACCGCGCATCGACGTTCGGCGATCGGCAGATCCGGAAGCAGAGGTATACGACGAGCGGCCCCAACGGGAAGTCGTACCACCCTATCCACTTGGCGATGAACTCGTTCTCGAGGGGCGCCAGCATGAGGAACAGGCAGACGCCGATCCAGACGAGCACGCCGCCGACGGCAAAGCGCATCCAACTGCCCTCGGCCGGGGACTCGGATGCCGCGCTCGTGGTCAAGGCGGCGGTTCTGCTGGGGGATTCTGTCATCGGATGGGCCGCATCTGGAGCCATTGAGCCTGCAAATCATGGACCAGCCCCGGCAGAGGCGCCATAGCTGAGCGGGGCGGGATCTGTGCGTGGGTCAGCAGGATGCGCTCCGGCCCCGGGATCCCCCGAAGATCAGAGGACTTCGCGCGCTCTCCTGCCCACGGATCGAGGTCTCGGCGCGACGCCGCGGGTGCGCCACTCAGCGCACGAACAGCGCCAGCGATTCGACGTGGGCCGTATGCGGAAACATGTCCATGACGCCCGCCTTCGCCAGCCGGAAGCGGTGCTCGTGGACCAGAGTGGCCGCGTCGCGAGCCAAGGTGGCAGGATTGCAGGAGATATAGACCACGACGGACGCCTCGCGCAGATCCATGCGCCGAAGGATCTCGATGGCGCCGGTACGCGGCGGATCCAGGACGACCTTGTTGTATGGCCGCGGCGGCGGCTGCGCCGTAGTCAGATCGGCCACGAGAAACTCCACGTTCTCGATGCCGTTGCGCTCGGCGTTCGCCTGGGCCCGGGCGACCAGTCCGGGCTCCCCCTCCATACCTGTTGTCCAGGCGACCCGGCGCGCTATCGGAAGGGTGAAGTTGCCGAGTCCGCAGAACAGATCCAGCACGCGATCGTCCGGTCTCGGTTCCAGCAACGCAACCACGGCGTCGATGGCCGCGAGATTGATGTCGCCGTTGACCTGTATGAAGTCGAGCGGCTCGAACTGCAGGTGCACTCCGTGCCGCGGCACGGCGAAACAAAGAGGCCGCTGGGCGGTGGTGAGGGGATGGACGCTGCCGATGCCTCCCGGCTGCAGGTAGATGCGCCAGTCGTGCCTGCGCGCAGCCTCGCCCAGCCGACCGAGATCCTCCTCGGTCATTGGAGCGATATGGCGGATGGTGAGCACCGGCCCCGTGTCATCGACACCAACCTCGATCTGCGGGACTTGATCCGCACAGCTCAACGCACCGATGAGTTCGCGGATGACCATCAGATTCTCCCCCACCTCGGGACGCAGCACCGGACAGCGCCGGATATCCGCGATGTAGCGGCTGTTCTTCTCACGGAACCCGACCAGCACGCCGCCCTTCTTCGGCACCAGGCGCAGCCCGAGGCGCGCCCGGCGGCGATACCCCCACGCTGACCCGGTGACCGGCGGCAATACCGCCGACGGCGCCACGCGCCCCACGTGCTGCAACTGTTCGAGCAGCATCCGCTGCTTGTGCGCGATTTGCGCGGCGGGTGCCATGTGCTGAAGGCTGCAGCCGCCGCACACTCCGAAGTGCTCGCAGCCCGGATGCGTGCGATCGGGTGACGGCCGCTCGATGCACTCGGCGATCGCCTCGTCGTAGCGCCCGTGCCGGCGCACGATCCTGGCGGAGACCGTCTCGCCCGGAAGCGCGTTCTCGACGAACACGGTCTTGCCGTCGTTGCGCGCCACGCCGCGCCCCTCGTGCGAGAGGGACTCTATGGCCAGGATGACCGGCCCGGCCTTCTGGCCCGGTCGCCTCGAGCCGGGCGCGCTACTCCCGCCAGGCATCGAGGTATGCCCGGAAGTGCGGCCGCTGCTCGCTGCGAAGGTACTCGCGCAGCCGCCCGCATTCGCGATCATGCGCCTCGCGGCTCAGTCGCCCCCGCATCAATTCGAAGCGCAGATAGATGAGATACGTGTTGATGACGTCGGTCTCGCAATAATCGCGTATCCCCTGCAGATCGCCGCGCTGGAAGTGCTCCCAGACCCGGCTGCCGTGCATGCCGAGCTTGCCCGGCAGACCGAGCAGGGCGGCGACCTCATCGAGCGGGGCGACGGCACGCTGTTGATAGCCGGCGATCACGTCCATCAGATCGAGGTGTCGCCAGTGGTAACGGCTGAGATAGTTGTTGTAGCGAAAGCTGGTGTCGTCATCCCCGGTCTCCCAGTAGCGCGCGGCGGGCACACCGTGCACGAGCGCCCGGTAATGCAGCACCGGCAGATCGAAGGCGCCGCCGTTCCACGATACCAGCGTCGGCGTGTAACGCTCGATGCCTTCGAAAAAGCGGCTGATGATCTCGTGCTCCGGCGCGCCGACATCGCCGAGCGACCAGACATTGAGCCGGTCGCCGGTGCGCAGGACGGCGGATATGGCGACGATGCGGTGCAGATGATGGCGCAGGAAGTCGGTGGTGCCGCCGGTTTCCTGGCGGCGCTTGGCGAACATCGTCTTTGCCACGTCCGTGTCGCTCAGTCCCTCCAGGCCGTATTGCCGGCGCCCTGCCTCGACATCCGGCACTGTTTCGATATCGAAGACGAGGACGTTCACGCGCGTAATTCTACGTGA
>CAZTPK010000328.1:0-3292 GCA_964614765.1 uncultured Gammaproteobacteria bacterium | reverse complement strand
CGCCGACGCAGTGGCCGCCGGCGTCCTCCGCGGCGATGGATTGACGCCCGTGGCTGCCGGGGCGGACCGGCCCGCCGTCGCGCCCGTCGCCGGCTTCGCGTTCGAGGCGCCGGCTGCCGGCGCAGCCGCCGCCGCGGAGGATGGAGCGGTAAGCCGCAATCGCTGACCCGGATAGATCCGGTAGGGCGGCCCGATCCGGTTCCAGCGCGCCAGTAACTGGTAATCGAGCTTGTAACGCCAGGCGATGCCGTAGAGGGTGTCGCCGTGCTGGATCACGTACTCTCCGGGTGCGGCGCGCGCGGGCGTCGACGGGCGAACGACGCGCGCCGGTTCGGGCTCCTCGGGGAGTTCCTCCTCGATCGGGGCCGCATAGCGGCCGGAACATCCGGCGAGCGCCGCGATCAGGGCGGCAACGGCGAGAAAGGGAAAGGCGGTGTATGCGGTGCCACGCGTCATGGAGCCGGTTTGCGCCGCTAGCTTACGCCCCCGAGCAGCGGCACGAAGCTGACCTTGTCGAGATACTCCTCGTGGACTCCCTCCTCGGCGCGAGTGATGCGCAGCAACTGCTGGTGGCCGGCGGCGCCCACCGGGATCACCAGCCGGCCGCCCGGGGCGAGTTGATCCAGCAGGCGCCGCGGGACGCCGAGCGGCGCCGCGGCGACCAGGATGCCGTCGAACGGCGCGTGCTTGGCCCAACCGAGGCTGCCGTCGCCATGGCGCACGCTGACGTGATAGTGATTCATGGCGCGCAGGCGATCGCGCAACCGGCTCGCCAGCGCGGCGATGCGCTCGATGGAGTAAACCTGGTCGGCGATCTGGGCGAGGATCACCGTCTGGTAGCCACAGCCGCCGCCCACCTCCAGGACCTTGTGCAGCGGACCGCCCTCGAGGAGGGCCTCCGTCATGCGCGCGACGATGAACGGCTGCGAGATGGTCTGCCCGTGTCCGATCGGCAGGGCGGTGTTCTCGTAGGCGCGGCTGGCGAGCGCCTCGTCGATGAACAGATGCCGGGGCGTGTGGCGCATGATGTCGAGAACGCGGGCGGAATGTATGCCCATCTCGCGCAGCTGCGCGACCAGGCGGTCGCGGGCGCGCTGCGAGGTCATGCCGATACCGCGAGCGTCATTCATCGCGTTGCGTAACGTCCTGCAGCCACTGCGCAACGGTATCCAGCGCCGTATAGCGTGTCAAATCGACCTGCAAGGGCGTGATTGACACGCAATTGCGGCGGATCGCGTTGAAATCGGTGCCGGGACCGGCATCCTCTTCCGGACCCGCCGGGCCTACCCAGTAGATCGCGCGTCCGCGCGGATCCTGCGTCCGGACCGCCGGCTCGGCCTTGTGCCGGTGGCCGAGCCTCGTCGCTTCGAAGCCGGCCAGCTCCGCCCAGGGCAGATCCGGAACATTCACGTTCAATATCGTGTCGGCGGGCAGCGGACGCCGCAGCATGTGATCAATCAGGTGATCCACGACCCGAGTGGCGGTCTCGTAATGCGTGAACGTTTCGCCCACGAGCGAGACGGCGATCGCGGGCAGTCCGAGGAACCGTCCTTCCATCGCGGCGGCGACGGTGCCGGAGTAGAGCACGTCGTCGCCGAGATTGGCGCCGGCATTGATGCCGGCGATCACCATGTCGGGCTCACGGTCCAGCAGTCCGGTGATGGCCAGATGCACGCAATCCGTCGGGGTGCCGTTGACGTAATGGTATCCATTGTCGGCTTGCTGGACGCGCAACGGCGCGTCCAGGGTCAGGGAGTTGCTGGCGCCGCTGCGATTTCGGTCCGGCGCCACCACCACGACCTCGCCGTGGCGCATCAGCGAACGGGCGAGCGCGCGCAGTCCCGGCGCCTGATAGCCGTCGTCGTTACTGACCAGAAAACGCATGGAGCGGCGCGTCCTACGGCGCCGCCGGGGCGCCCGCGAGCAGAAACTCGAGCAGAGCCTTCTGGGCGTGCAGCCGGTTGCCGGCCTCGTCCCACACCACGCTCTGCGGCGAATCGATCACGCCCGCGCTCACCTCCTCGCCGCGGTGCGCCGGCAGGCAGTGCATGAAGATCGCGTCGGGCTTTGCCTGGGCCATCACTTCCTCGTTGACCTAGAATCCGGCGAACGCCTCCTGGCGCGCACGCGCCTCGTCCTCCTGCCCCATGCTGGCCCAGACGTCGGTCACGACCAGGTCCGCATCCGCCGCCGCCTTTCTCGGATCGCGCATCAGTTCCACCCGGCAGCCCTCGGCGACCACGTCCGGTTCCGGATCGTAGCCCTGCGGGGAGGCGATGCGCAGCGCGAATCCATACTGCCTGGCCGCGTGTATGTATGAGTGGCACATGTTGTTGCCGTCCCCGATCCAGGCCACCTTCTTGCCCCGTATCGAACCGCGGTGCTCGTGGTAGGTCTGCATGTCGGCGAGCAGCTGGCAGGGATGGTGGAGATCGGTCAGGCCATTGATCACCGGTACGCTGGAAAAGTCGGCCAGCCGCTCGATCTTCTCGTGCTCGTACGTGCGCACCATGATCGCGTGGACCATGCGCGAGAGGACCCGCGCCGTGTCCTCCACCGGCTCGCCGCGGCCGAGCTGGGTGTCGCGCGGGGAGAGGAAGATCGCCTGTCCGCCGAACTCGGCCATCGCTGCCTCGAAGGAGACGCGGGTGCGGGTCGAGGACTTCTCGAACACCATGGCGAGCACGCGGTTCTTCAACGGCTCGTGCAGGCGGCCGTCGGCGCGCATGGCCTTCAGTTCGATGCCGCGGTGTATGAGCCCGAGCAGCTCCTCGCTGCTCAGGTCCATCAAGGTGAGAAAGTGCCGAATCATGGATGGTGCGTTCTCGAGCGCCGTCAGGCGGTGTAGCGGCGGATGAGGGACGCGAGCGTCGATACCAGGGTCTCGACCTCCTCGGCCCCGTAGATGAGCGGTGGCAGCAGTCTTACGACGTTGCCGGCGGTGACGTTGATGAGGAGCCCGGCAGCGAGGGACTGTTCCACCAGCTCCGCGCACGGGCGGTCCAGTTCGACGCCGATCATCATGCCGCGGCCGCGTACGTCGCGGACCGCCGGCACGCCGCGCAGCGCCTCGCGCAACCGCTGCTGGATTTCCGCCCCGATGGCGGCGGCGCGCTCCGCGAGACCTTCGCGTTCCATCACCTCGATCACCGCCAGCGCGGCACGGCAGGCGAGCGGATTGCCGCCGAAGGTGGAACCGTGCCTGCCGGGGGAGAGCAGCCCGGCGGCCTTGCCGGCGGCGAGGCTGGCGCCGATGGGAACGCCGTTGCCCAGCGCCTTCCCCAACGACATC
>CAZTPK010000327.1:0-3302 GCA_964614765.1 uncultured Gammaproteobacteria bacterium | reverse complement strand
CCTCGACGAACTTCGGGTTGTCGTAGGCGCGCTCGGTCACGTACTTCTCGTCCGGCCGCTTGAGCAGCCCGTACAGCTCGCACGACGCGATCTTCTCGACCATGTCGATGAGCTCCTCGATCCACAGGAACTCGCGGATCCGCACGCAGACGGTCACGTGCGAGCGCTGGTTGTGCGCGCCGTAGTCGGAAATGCTCTTCGAGCACGGACACAGGGAGGTGATTGGCACCAGCACCTTCACCCAGATCTCGGAGCGGCCGCTCTTGACCTCGCCGACGAAGGTCACGTCGTAATCCATCAGGCTCTTGACCCGAGATACCGGCGCGGCCTTCTGGACGAAATACGGAAAGGTCATCTCGACGTGGCTGTCGCGGGCGTCCAGGCGGCCGGCCGTCTCGTTGACCATGCGCATGAAGCTTTCCACCGAGATCTCGTACTCGTGCTCGTTGAGGATCTCCACGAAGCGCGACATGTGCGTGCCCTTGAAGTTGTGGGGCAGGCCGACATACATGTTGAACTTGGCGACGGTGTGCTGCTCCCGCCCCGATCGGTCGCGCACGACGACCGGATGACGGATGTCCTTGATGCCGACGCGATCGATGGATATGCGGCGCAGGTCCTCCGTGGACTGCGTATCGGGAATGGTCCCGGCGATGCCGACGGGCTTGTTCATCAGGCTTGCTCCTCTCCGCGGGATTCCCGCTGACGCAGGCGGATGTCCAAATGTTCAGATGGGCGCGCGCGGCACGAAGTTCAACGTCGATTCCTGGTTGGACCGGATTCTAGAGGAGTTTCTCCAGCGCGGCCATCAGCGGTCGCGGCGGACGATGTAATCGGCCATCGCCCGCAGATTCTCGCCCTGCGCGCCGAGTATCTCGATGGCGGCGATGGCGTCCTTGTACAGGCGTTCTGCAACGGCCTTGGCCCCTTCGAGGCCGAGCAGGTTCGGATAGGTCGGTTTGTTGCGGGCGGCGTCCGAGCCCTGCGGCTTGCCGATGGTCTCGGTCGCTCCCTCGATGTCGAGTATGTCGTCCTGAACCTGGAAGGCGAGACCAACGCAGCGCGCATAGTCGTCCAGCCGGGCGAGCGTCACCTCGGTGACCGAGGCGGAGGCCAGTGCCCCAAGGCGAACGCTGGCGCGGATGAGGGCCCCGGTCTTCTGCAGGTGCATGCTCTCCAGCTCCTCGAGCGTGAGGCGGCGGCCGACAGCGGCGAGGTCGAGGGCCTGTCCACCGGCCATGCCGAGCGAGCCGCTGGCGCCGGCCAGCGTATCGACCATGGCCAGGCGCTGCGCGGGGGTGAGGCCGCCCGCGCTCGCCTGCGTGATCACGTGCAGCGCGTGCGCCTGCAGCGCGTCGCCGGCCAGTATGGCCATCGCCTCGCCGAAGACGCGGTGGCAGGTCGGGCGTCCGCGCCGCAGATCGTCATTGTCCATGGACGGCAGGTCGTCGTGCACGAGGGAGTAGGCGTGGATGAGCTCCACCGCGACGGCCGGTGCGTCCAGGGCCTCCAGCTCCGCGCCCACGGCTTCCCCGGCGAGATAGACCAGCAGGGGCCGAACGCGCTTCCCGCCGCCCAGCACGGAATAGCGCATCGCCTCGTGCAGCTGGGTGGGCGGCAGGGTGGTCGGGGGCAAACAGCGATCAAGCGCGGTTTCGCTGCGCGCCTGCAGGGCGGCGAGCAGGCGCGCCATGGCGCCGGCGCGCTCGGTGGCATCGAAGGACATGGGGATGCTATTCGTTCTTGTCGTCGGTGTCGGGACTGGCGGCCTCGAAGTCCCGCAGTCCGGCCTCGCCGTCGCGGGACAGGAGTATCTTCACCTTTTGCTCCGCGTCGGTGAGCGCCTTCTGACAGGAGCGGGTGAGGGCGACACCGCGCTCGAAATCCTTTAGCGATTGCTCGAGTGTTAGGTCCCCGCTCTCCATGCGCTCCACGAGCGCCTCGAGTTCGGCGATGGATTTCTCGAAATCGACGCCTTCGCGTTTCTTGGTCACCTTCCCGCCGCTCCCGTCCCATCCCGTGCGGGCGCAACGTTAGCCCAGTGTCGGGATCGGGGTCAAATTGACCGCTGACAATGACGGTCGCGCGGAATGTTGACAGTCTGGGAGCATCGGTTAAACTCCATTAGACCAAGTCCAAGGTTGGATCAAACCACCTTTACGTACAGACCCATCGAGGCAGTCAAAGAGGAGGTTCAAATGGCAGCATTGAAAGGCAGCAAGACCGAAGAGAACCTGAAGTACGCATTCGCCGGGGAGTCGCAGGCCAACCGGCGTTATCTGTACTTCGCCCAGAAGGCCGACGTGGAAGGCTACAACGACGTCTCCGCGGTGTTCCGCTCCACGGCGGAGGGTGAGACCGGCCATGCGCACGGACACCTCGAGTATCTCGAGCAGGTCGGCGACCCGGCCACCGGGCTTCCCATCGGCAGCACGGCCAACAACCTGAAGGCGGCGATCGCCGGCGAGACCCACGAGTACTCCGACATGTACCCGGGCATGGCGAAGACCGCCCGTGAGGAGGGGTTCTCGGAGATCGCCGACTGGTTCGAGACCCTGGCCAAGGCGGAGCGCTCTCACGCCAACCGTTTCCAGAAGGCGCTGGATTCCCTGGGCTGATCACGTCCGCGTGTGAAAGACAGAGCCGGCCCAGCGCCGGCTCTGCGGTTTTTCTGGACTCGAAGGCACCAGGTGCCGTGGCCGTTTGAGGGGGGAGCATGGCAGCAGGAAAAGAAGGTTCGCGCGAGGGAAGCCTCCAGGCGCCGACGCGGCACACGGTGCCCTGGCGCGAGGCGGAATTCTGGGATGCGTCCGCACTGGAGACGGAACTCGCGCGCGTCTACGACATCTGCCACGGCTGCCGCCGCTGCGTGAGCCTTTGCCACGCCTTCCCGACCCTGTTCGATCTCGTCGATGAGTCCTCCACGATGGAGGTCGACGGGGTCGCCAAGGAGGATTACATCAAGGTCGTGGACCACTGTTACCTCTGCGACCTGTGCTACATGACCAAGTGCCCCTACGTTCCACCGCACGAATGGAACGTGGATTTTCCGCACCTGATGCTGCGCGCCAAGGCGCAGAAGTTCAGACAGGGCAAGACCAGTTTCCGCGATCGCATGCTCACTTCCACCGATCTCGTCGGTTCCCTTGCCGGCATACCGGTCGTCGCGCAGGTCGTCAACGCCGCCAACAGGATGCCGCCGGTGCGCAAGTTGATGGATCGCGCGCTCGGCGTCCACGCCGAGGCGGTGCTGCCGGAGTACCACAGCCGCACCGCGCGCAAGCGGGTGGCGGGGCGCGCCC
>CAZTPK010000326.1:0-3310 GCA_964614765.1 uncultured Gammaproteobacteria bacterium | reverse complement strand
CTTTCGGGGCGCGCGACGGTCGACGGTCTCGGTGCGGCCACCGCCGGGTCGATCGCGCACTACACGCTCGGGGAGATCGGCTCGGCCCTCCGCGCCCTTGAGATCACGAGCGGGGAGGCGGGCAGCCTGGCCGCCACCTTCACCCGTTCGCAGCTGGAGGGCGCGCTGGCGGCCCAGGGCCCGCCCGCGCCCGCGCCGAAGGCCGTGCGCGACGCAGACTGGGACCTGCTCGAGCTGGTGCTGGAGCTGTTCAACGCGATCGGCAAGGACCCGCGCGTCATCCCGGAGGTCAAGCCGCTGCTGCGCAAGCTGCGGCGGCCGGTCAACATGGTGGCGCTGTCGGACAAGAACTTCTTCGAGCGCACCGATCACCCGGCGCGCCGGGTGCTGCACAATCTCTCGCGCGTGCGATCGGCGAAGAAGGGCGACGGCAGGGAGTCGATCCTGCCCGAGCTGGATTTCATCGTCGACAAGGTCGTCAACGAGGCGGCCGAGAATCCGGCCGTGTTCAACGAGGCCGACGAGCGTCTCGAGGTGCTGCTCGCGGAGCAGGAGCGCGAGGTGCAACGCAACCTCGCCGATCTCGCGCGCGCCGCGGAGGCGCAGGCGCAATTCATGAAGTCCCGGCGCAAGGAGGCCACGGGTGGAGAGTCGCGGATGCAGACCAGCACCCTCGGCGAGGACTGGATGGCGTGGATAAACCGCGTGCGCAGATTGAAGGTCGGCGACGAGATCATGCTGGGCAGCGGTCCGCAGCAGCGCCTGCTGAGGCTGGCGTGGACCGACGAAGACGGCGGATCCTACGTGTTTGCCGACCCAATCGGTCAGAAGGCGGGCACCTTCGGCCTGCAGGAGCTGGCGATGCAGCTGCGCCGCGGCTCGGCGCGGCTCATCGAGGACGTGCCGTTGCCAACCGTTGAGCGCGCAATGGTCAAGTCGCTGGAGGCCCTGCACGGCCGGCTGGAGCAGCAGGTCCACTCCGACGTCGTCACGCACCTGCTGAATGAGAAGGCCTTCGCCGAGCAGGTCGAACAGGCGCTGACGGTCGCCAGGCAGGACAAGGAGAGCCAGGTGGTGGCGTTCATCGAGGTGCACGAGCCGGCCGCCGTCAAGATGCTGCCGGAGGCCGAGCGCGAGCAGCGTCTGCGCGAGCGCGCGGCTCGATTCAAGATCGACCTGCCTGCGGAGGCGCAGGCGGCGCGTCTCGGCGAGAATCGTTTCGGGGTGTTGCTGCGCGACCATTCGCAGGGGCGCGGCTACACCGCGATCGAGAAGGTGCTGAAGACCCTCGAAGGCGCGGAGGACGACGTTGCCGGCGGCGGCGCCAAGGCCCGGGCCGGCCTGGTTCCCTTCAGCACCGAGCCGGCGAACGCCGAGCAGATCCTGAGTGCCGCCCAGGCGGCGCTGGCGCTCGCTCAGGCGCCGGGAAGCGCGCCGATACGCATCGTGCACGTGGACGAGGAGAGCGACAGCGGTGCGCGCGTGACCGGCCGGCTCGGGGAGCACCTGCGCGCGGCGCTCGACAACGATCGGCTGCGCCTGGCGCTGCAGCGCATCGTGCCGCAGGTGCAGGGCGGACCCTCGCAGCTTCCGACCCATGTGGAACTGGTGCCGTCGATGCAGCTGCCGGGCGGCACCCGCGTCAGTGCCCGGGCCCTGCGGGCGGCGGCGGAGCAAATGCAGCGCACCGCGGATCTCGACCGCTGGCTGGTCCGCGCCGCCATGCGCTGGGTCGTGGACAACCCCGATCGCCTGCCGGCCGGGGGGATGTGCGTCGTGGTGCTGACCGCCGAATCGCTGCGCGACCCGGCCACCGCCGCCTTCATCGGCGAGGAGTTCATCAATACCGCCGCGCCGCCCGGCCGTTTCTGTTTCGAGATCACCGAGCCGCCCGGCAGCCAGGGCAGCCTGGAGGTGACCGAGCTGGTCAATTCCCTGCGGGAGTATGGCTGCCGGTTTCTTTACGGGGACTTCGGCGGCGAGGCCTCCTCTTTCAGCCGCGTGGCGGCGCTGAAGGTCAACCTGGTTCGTATCGGCCGCATGGCCACCCGGGACATCGCCAACGACAAGGGCGACGCCGCGCTGGTCAAGTCGGCAGTGGAGATGGCGCACTTTTTCGGGGTGCCGGCCATCGCCGACTGCATCGACAACAAGGCGGCGCTCGCGAAGGCGAAGCAGCTCGGGATCGAGTACGCCCAGGGTGCGGCCGTTTCGCCTGTGGAGCTGGCGGTCTGAGCCGATCGGGTCAGGCAACGGCCGGGACAAGGCATATTCGCCCCAAGACTGCTACTATCCACTACTTCGAATGAATGCCACGAGCACACCCAACCGCATTGGCAAATACGAGGTGACCGGCGTCGCCGGGCGCGGCGCCATGGGCATGGTCTATATCGGCCGCGACCCCATCCTCGACCGGCGCGTGGCCA
Organism: uncultured Gammaproteobacteria bacterium; assembly: GCA_964614765.1. Classification (GTDB taxonomy): domain Bacteria; phylum Pseudomonadota; class Gammaproteobacteria; order JAJPIJ01; family JAJPIJ01; genus JAJVHZ01. The sequence continues at coordinate 884 of CAZTPK010000326.1, read as the reverse complement.
TCAAGGTCGCCACCAATACCGACGACTCCAGCAAGCGCGGCAAGCTGGCGAAGAAGATGTTCCTCAACGAGGCGCAGACGGCGGGCAGTCTCGACCATCCCCACATCCTGAAGGTGTACGACGCCGGTGAGCTGGACGACGGCTCCTTCTACATGGTCATGGAGTACATCGAGGGGGCCTCCACCCTGCGCTCCCTCTGCCAGCAGGACAATCTGATCTCGATTGAAAGGGCGGTCGGCTATTTCCGCCAGACCGCCGACGCGCTGGACCACGCGCACAAGCACGGGATCATTCACCGCGACATCAAGCCGTCGAACCTGATGCTCACCAAGGACGGCCGCATCAAGGTCGGCGATTTCGGCATCGCCCGCCGCCTCTCAGCCGAACAGACGCAGGTGGTCGGCTGGTTCGGCTCCCCGATGTACATGTCGCCGGAGCAGGCGCGCGACGAGGAGCTCACCGGACGATCGGACCTGTTCTCTCTCGGCGTGGTGATGTACCAGCTGCTCACCGGCAAGCCGCCCTTCGAAGGACGCGGCATCTCCGGTCTGATCCAGCAGGTGCTCAACAGCGAGCCGACACCCCTCCGCGAGCTTCGGCCCGAGGTGCCCGAGCGGCTGGCGGCGATCGTCAAGCGCTGCCTGGAGAAGTCCCTCGACCGCCGCTACAACACGGCCGCGGAGATCGTCGCCGATCTGGACGCGCTCAAGATCTCGGGCGACGAGCTCGAGCCGACCACGCCCGAAAAGATCCGGCTGCTGAAGACGCTGACCTTCTTCGAGGGCTTCACCGAGGCGATGATCGGCGAGGTCGTCAAGGTGGGCATCTGGCGAACGCATCCCCCGGGGCACGTGTTGATCACCGAGGGCAGCACCGATCCCGGC
>CAZTPK010000325.1:0-3312 GCA_964614765.1 uncultured Gammaproteobacteria bacterium | reverse complement strand
GCGGTGCTCTTGATGACGCCCGATTCCTTCATCTCCAGCCACAGGTCGTTGCCCTCGCGGGTGCGCTCACCCACGCCGCCGAACACCGAGAACCCGCCGTGCTTGGTGGCCACGTTGTGGATCATCTCCATGATGATGACCGTCTTGCCCACGCCGGCGCCCCCGAACAGCCCGATCTTGCCGCCCTTCAAGTACGGCTCCAGCAGGTCGATCACCTTGACGCCCGTCTCGAAGGCCTCGGCGGCCACCGACTGTTCGAGAAAGCTCGGCGGCAGGCGGTGAATGGGATAACGCTTCTTGGTCACTACCGGCGGACCCTCGTCCACCGGCAGGCCGACCACGTTCAGGATGCGGCCCAGCATCTCCCGGCCCACCGGGATGGTGATGGGATCGCCGGTGTCCATGACCGGCGCGCCCCGCACCAGCCCGTCGCTGGAATCCATGGCGATGCAGCGGGCCACGCTCTCTCCCAGGTGCTGGGCCACCTCGATGACCAGGTTCCAGGGCTCCGGGCCGATGAACGAGTTCGACACCTTCAGCGCCGTGTACACCGGCGGCACCTTGCCCGGCGGAAAAGCCACGTCCACCACCGGACCCATCACCTGCAGCACCTTTCCCTCTGCCTTCGCGTCGGTCATGACTCGCTCCTTCTATCCTTTAAGTGCCTCGGCGCCGCCGACGATCTCCATCAGCTCCTTGGTGATGGCCGCCTGGCGGGCCTTGTTGTAAACCAGGGTAAGCCGGTCGATCATGTCGGCCGCGTTGTCCGACGCGTTTTCCATGGCCGACATGCGGGCGCCGTGCTCCGAGGCCACCGATTCCAGGATGGTCAGGAAGAACTGGTTGGCCAGGTAGCGGCGGATGATGCGCTCGAGCAACTCGCCCTTTTCCGGCTCGTAGAGATAATCGATGAACTCGTATCCCCGCCCGGCCTCGGGCGGCGGGGGCTCGAGCGGCAGCAGGGTGCGGAAGGTCACCACCTGCTGCACCGCCGAGCGGAACTCGTTGAACACCACCGTCACCCGGTCGGTCTCGCCGCCCAGGTAGCGGGCCGAGAGCGCCTCGGACACCTCAACCGCCTTGCGGTAGCTCGGCGCCCCCAGCATGCCTTCCAGGTTCTTCTGCAGCCGGGTGTTCTTCTGCTTGGAGAAGTAGCGGAAACCCTTGAGCCCGATGGTGGTGAGCGAGATGTCCCCGCGGCGATCGGCGTTGTCGAGCAGGTAGTGCTCCACCCGGCGGATGACGTTCGAGTTGAAAGAGCCGCACAGGCCGCGGTCGCCGGTCAGCACGATGATGTCCTCGCGCTTTACCGGCTGGCGCACCTGCATCAAGCCGTGGACGGCCACTTCCTCGTGCACCGAGGCCAGCCGCGCCAGCACGCTCTTGAGCTCGCGGGCGAAGGGCCGGGCCCGCAGCACCACTTCCTGCGCCCGGCGGAACTTGGCCGCCGCCACCATCTTCATGGCGCGGGTGATCTGCTCGGTGTTGCGGACCGCCTGGATGCGCTTACGTATGTGACGCAGGCTGGGCATCTTGCCGCCTCAGACCGAAAGCTCCAGGCTCTTTTGAAAGACGCCGCGGAAAGTCTCCAGCAGCTCGTCCAGCTTCTTCTGCATGTCGTCGTCCAGCACCCGCTTCTCCACCAGTTGCTTGAGCACCTGGGGGCGGTTGGCCCGCGCCCATTCCAGCAGCTCCTTGGTGTAGCGGCCGATGACCTTCACCGGGTAATCGCGGATCCAGTTGCGCCCCTGGCTGTCCTTGGCGGTGCCGGCGTAGAGCATGAGGATCTGGTCCTCCACCGGGTAGGGCCGGTACTGATCCTGCTTCAGGATCTCCATCAGACGCTCGCCGCGCGCCAGCTGCTCCTGGGTGGCCTTGTCCAGCTCGGAGCCGAACTGGGCGAACGAGCGCAGCTCGCGGTACTGGGCCAGCTCCAGCCGCAGCATGCCGGCGATGGACTTCATGGCCTTGATCTGCGCCGCCCCGCCCACGCGCGAAACCGAAAGCCCGGAGTTGACCGCCGGGCGCTGGCCGGCGAAGAACAGATCGGTCTCCAGGTAGATCTGGCCGTCGGTGATGGAGATGACGTTGGTGGGAATGTAGGCCGAGACGTCGCCGGCCTGGGTCTCGATGACCGGAAGCGCGGTCAGCGAGCCGCCGCCCTCTTTCTCGGACATCTTGGCCGCGCGCTCCAGCAGTCGGCTGTGCAGGTAGAAGACGTCGCCGGGAAAAGCCTCGCGGCCGGGCGGGCGGCGCAGCAGCAGCGCCAGTTGCCGGTAGGCCACCGCGTGCTTGGAAAGATCGTCGTAGAAGATGACCGCGTGCATGCGGTTGTCGCGGAAGTACTCTCCCATGGAGCAGCCGGCATAGGGGGCGATGAACTGCAGCGGCGCCGGATCGGAGGCGTTGGCGGCGATGACCGTGGTGTACTCCATCGCCCCTTCCTTCTGCAGCCGATCCACCACCCGGGCCACGGTGGACTGCTTCTGGCCGATGGCCACGTAGATGCAGAACACGTCGCCGCCGCGCTGGTTGATGATGGTGTCGACGATGATGGCCGTCTTTCCCGTGCCGCGATCGCCGATGATCAGCTCGCGCTGGCCGCGGCCGATGGGGATCATGGCGTCGATGGCCACGATGCCGGTCTGCAGCGGTTCCTTGACCGGCTGGCGTTTGACGATGCCGGGGGCCTTCAGCTCGATGACGCGGGTCTCGGTGGTCGGCACCGGGCCCTTGCCGTCGAGCGGGGCGCCCAGCGCGCTGAGCACGCGCCCCACCACCGCCTTGCCCACCGGCACCGAGGCGATCTTGCCCGTGCGCTTCACCAGGTCGCCCTCGCGGATCTTCTCGTACTCGCCCATGATGGCGATGCCGACGTTGTCCTCCTCCAGGTTGAGCACCAGACCGTTGATGCCGTGGGGAAGCTCGACCAGCTCTCCGGCCATGACGTTCTGCAGGCCGTATACCCGGGCGATGCCGTCGCCGGCCGAGAGCACCGTGCCCGTCTCGGCCACTTCCAGCCGGGTGTCGAAGCCGACGATTTCCTGTTTGATGATGCGACTTATCTCTTCCGCTTTGATCTCCATGGTTCCCTCGCACGCTCAGGCTCTGGTATGCAAGAGCGATTCCCTCAATCCGTCCAATTTTCTTTTGAGGCTGCCGTCCAGCGTCAAGTCCCCCACCTTCACCTGCAGCCCGGCGAGAAGCTCGGGGACCACCCGGCTCTCCAGCACCACCTCGCGGCCCGTGGATTTCTGCAGGGCCTGCTGCAGCGCCGCCTTTTCCCCGGCCTCGAGCTGGGTGGCGCTGGCC
>CAZTPK010000324.1:0-3340 GCA_964614765.1 uncultured Gammaproteobacteria bacterium | reverse complement strand
CCGCGCAGCGCCCCCAGCAGCAGCGCCGCCCCGTAGACGCAGGCGGCCCAACCCAGCCCCTTGCCGAACCGGCGCAGGCCCGAGCTGCTTTCCGTCAGGGAATGAAAGGCGCCGAGCAGAGTGGCGGCGACCACCGCGACGAGCGCATACAACGCCAGCGTGACCGGCCCGGGCAGGATGCGCGAGAGGAACCACACGGCGACCGCCAGCATCAGGACCCCGAACGACCTCTTGACGGTCTCCATCCAGGCGCCGGCGCGCGGCAGCAGGTGACCGGCGGAGGCGCCGACCACGAGCAGCGGCATTCCCATGCCCATGGCCATGGCGAACAGCGCCGCGCCGCCGAGCAGCGCATCGCCGCTCTGGCCGATGTACACGAGTGCTCCGGCGAGTGGCGGCGCCACGCAGGGACCCACGATCACCGCCGACAGCACCCCCATCACTGCGACGCCGCCCATCGACCCGACGCGCTGGCGCTGGCTCAAGTGCGTGAGCCGGGACTGCCAGCTCGCCGGCAACTGCAGCTCGTAGAGTCCGAACATCGACAGCGCCAGGGCCACGAACACCAGCGCGAATCCGATGAGCACCGCGGGCTGCTGGAACCAGGCCTGCAGGTTCTGCCCGAATAATCCGGCAAGCACGCCGGCGGTCGCGTAAGTCAGCGCCATGGCAACGACGTAGACGCTCGAGAGCAGAAATCCGCGGGCGGCCGTCACCGTCCGCCGCTGGCCGACCAGTATGCCGGAGAGGATGGGCACCATCGGAAACACGCAGGGCGTGAGCGCCAGCATGAGGCCCACACCAAAGAACGCGGCGAGCATTCCGCCGCTGAAGCCGCCGCTGAGCATGCCCGTGTAGCGGTCGGTCTCCGCGACGATCGGCGCACTGCCGCTGCGGTCGCCGATGGGCGGGGGCGGGCTCGGGTTTCCCGTCTTCAGCGCGACCGGCACCGTCTTGGTGATCGGCGGATAACAGATGCCGTCCTCGGCGCAGCCCTGGTACCCGACCGTCAGCGCCACCTCCGCCGGCGTGGCCGCGACGGCGGCGACGACCAGCGGCAGGTCCACGGCAAAGTTGCCATGCACGATCTCCACCTTGCCGAAGTACTCGTCGTCCTTCATCTCCCCCGGCGGCAGCGTGACCGCGCCGAGCGTGACGCCCTGGCCGTCGACCTTGAAGGTGAACTTGTCGTGGTAGAGGTAGTAGCCCTCAGCGACCTCCCAGCGCGCGGCCAGGGTGCTGGCGTCCACGGCCTCGGCGCTGAAGACGAATGCGCGGTCGGGCTCGAGAAACTCCCTCTTGCCGCCGACCAGGCCCTTCAGGGTCGCGAACGGGTCGCCATCGCCGCCGGCCGCCAGCGCTCCGGGCGCAAGAGCCGAGAGCAGCAGCAGGGGCGCGAGGAGGGTTTTCACCGGGGCTCGCATACGGTTTGGTGCATCCACGACAGGTATTCGCTCGAACCGGCCACGATAGGGACTGCCACGAGCTCCGGGAGTTCATACGGGTGGTTGGCCTTGATCACGTCCTGCAGCGCCTCGTAGCGCATCGCGGCAGTCTTGATGAACAGGAGGTGTTCGGCGGAGCTCTCGACCTTCCCCTGCCACCGGTAGACCGAGCGGACCCCCGGTTGGATATTCACGCAGGCCGCGAGGTTACGGCTCACCAGGAGTTGTGCCAGCCGCCCGGCGCTATCGGCGTCCGGGCAGGTGGTCAGCACCAGCCAGTATGCGGCGTTCTTGCCCGGGTCCTCAGCCATTTACCTTGACTCTGTATCGTCCGCGCCTATACTGGCACTCACCGAAGGGGAGTGCTAGTAGCGGGCTCCCACAGCATACATCAACTCGAGAAGAATCCATTCAGGAGAACAGCATCATGAAACTGCGTCCGTTGCACGACCGGGTCATCGTCAAGCGTTTGGAGGAGGAGAAGAAGAGCACCGGCGGCATCATCATCCCCGACAGCGCCACGGAAAAGCCCATCCGGGGCAAGGTCGTGGCCGTCGGCCCGGGCAAGGTCAACGACAAGGGTGAGCTGTCGAAGATGAGCGTCAAGAAGGGCGACACCGTCCTCTTCGGCAAGTACTCGGGCACCGAGGTCAAGGTGGAGGGCGACGATCTTGTCGTGATGCGCGAAGACGACATCATGGCGGTCATCGAGTAACGGCAGCTCCCCGCACAGGCAACGAACAAACTTCAAGGAATCGCATACATGGCAGCCAAAGATATCCGTTTCGGTGAAGAATCCCGCCAGCGCATGCTGCGCGGCGTGAACGTCCTGGCCAACGCGGTCAAGGTCACCCTCGGGCCGAAAGGCCGCAACGTCGTGCTCGAGAAGAGTTTCGGGGCCCCGACCGTCACCAAGGACGGCGTTTCGGTGGCCAAGGAGATCGAGCTCGCCGACAAATTCGAAAACATGGGCGCGCAGATGGTGAAGGAAGTGGCCTCCAAGACCTCGGACGTGGCCGGCGACGGCACCACCACGGCCACCGTGCTGGCGCAATCGCTGCTCACCGAGGGCGTGAAGGCGGTGGCCGCCGGCATGAACCCGATGGACCTGAAGCGCGGCATCGACAAGGCCGTGCACGCGGTGGTCGAGGAGCTGAAAGAGCTCTCCAAGCCGTGCAAGGACGACAAGGCCATCGCCCAGGTCGGCACCATCTCGGCGAACTCCGATGAGGAGATCGGCAGGATCATCGCCGAGGCCATGGGCAAGGTCGGCAAGGAAGGCGTCATCACCGTCGAGGAGGGCTCCGGCCTCAGCAACGAACTGGACGTGGTCGAGGGCATGCAGTTCGATCGCGGCTATCTCTCGCCGTATTTCATCAACAACCAGCAGTCGATGAGCGTGGAGCTCGAAAATCCGGTCATCCTGCTGCACGACAAGAAGATCTCCAATATCCGCGAGCTGCTGCCGGTGCTCGAGAGCGTGGCCAAGGCCGGCCGCCCGCTGCTCATCATCGCCGAGGAGGTCGAGGGCGAGGCGCTGGCGACACTGGTGGTCAACAACATCCGCGGTATCGTCAAGTGCTGCGCGGTGAAGGCGCCGGGATTCGGCGACCGCCGCAAGGCGATGCTCGAGGACATCGCGATCCTCACCAACGGCACTGTGATCTCCGAGGAGGTCGGCCTGACGCTTGAGAAGGCCGGCCTGGACGACCTCGGCAGCGCCAAGCGCGTGTCGGTCAGCAAGGAGAATTGCACCATCGTCGATGGCGCCGGTTCGCGCAAGGCGATCGAGGGCCGCATCAACCAGATCCGCGCCCAGATCGAGGAGACGACCTCGGACTACGACCGGGAGAAGCTGCAGGAGCGCGTGGCCAAGCTGGCCGGCGGCGTGGCGG
>CAZTPK010000323.1:0-3356 GCA_964614765.1 uncultured Gammaproteobacteria bacterium | reverse complement strand
GAGAGCAATGGCGTCATTCGCTGTACCGCTTGGTTAGGGCGCAATTCGAGACGCTGTATTTCTGGCTGTTTCGGCACGCTCGAAATCCGGTGGCGCGGTGGGCCGTTGGCGCTCACGAGAATTGCCCCACCTGTGCTCACGAGAAGGGATCCACCCGGGTGAAGGGCCAGGGGATTTCCTTTCCCAGCAGGAGGGGCGCTGAAAAAGCAAAACCCCTTGCCCCACCTCGACGGCGCAAGGCCGTTCCGGTAGAACAAGGGGCGCTTTAACTAACTTCAGTGTTCATAGTGAGAGCCTGGGTTTTATGCAACTGAGATCGCAGCCTCTTTTCGGTTCGACCCGAAGTGGTATCGCGGCGCGGGGGTCGCGTCCTTGGTGCTGTCGTATTACGTGGTGCTGCGGTCGGTGCTGCGACTCAAGCCCTGGCTGAGAAAGTGCCTGGCCCGATGCCGGCACTGCGGGATCTTTTTCCTCACCGACCCGCGCAACGCCGGGCGCAAGGACTTGGGCTGTCCCTTTGGCTGTCGCCAGGCGCATCGCCAGAGTCAATCGACTCGGCGCAGCGTCGCTTATTATCGGGAGCCGGAGGGCAAGGTGAAGAAGCAAGCCCTCAATGCGCGGCGGCGCCAGACTCCCGTGCCGCCGCCGCCCAAGCCCACTGCGCTGCCCTGGCCGCGCCCGATTCTGGATTACGTGCGCGTGGTGGTGAGCTTGATCGAAGGACGCAAGGTGGGGGTGTCGGAGATCGTGGAGATGCTCCAGCGCACGCTGAGACAACACCGCATGGTGCGCCGGCGCCGGATCGATCAAGGTGTGGCCTGGTTGCATGCACGGCCACCCTGACAGTCCTTCTGGCTCCGCCTCGATGGTGGAGCTTTCTCAATTGGACCTGCGTTACGAGGGCTGCCGGCTCAAATCGCCCGCGGTCGAGGCCCGGCTTTTGGCCGGCATCGCTCAGGCCGGGATCCAGCAACCGCTGCAGGGGGTCGAACTATCCAGCACGCGCGTCCTGCTGGATGGGTTCAAGCGCCTGCGCTGCGCCCAGAAGCTGCATCTGTCCACGGTGCCGTTTGTGTCGCTGGCGCCCGAGGAAGCCACCGGCATCGTGTGCCTGCTGCGGGCCGCCAATGACCACGCGCTCTCGTTGCTGGAACAGGCCCGATTCCTGGATGAACTCAAAGCCGGTTGTGGGTTGAGCGTGGCCGAGATCGCCCAGCAACTGTCCCGCAGCAAAGCCTGGGTGAGTCTCCGACTGGGGGTGTTGGCGGAGTTGAGCCCGGTGGTGAGAGAGGCCCTCTTTGAGGGGTCCTTTCCGGTCTACTCGTATCTCTACAGCCTGCGCCCGTTTAGACGTCTAAACGGAGCCGCAGCCCTCGACGAGTTTGTCACCGCCCTGCGCGGCCAAAAACTCAGCGCCCGACAGATCGAGCAGTTGGCGCATGGCTTTTTCCGTGGCCCGGAGTCTTTCCGGCAGGAGATCCGCAAAGGTCATCTGACCCTGCCGCTCCAACAACTGAAGGACCTGCCGGATGATCCGGACGGATGCAGCGAGTTCGAGCGCCTGTTCCTGGCCGATCTGGAGCAAGCCCAAAAACTCTGGGTCCGTCTCATGACCAAGAGCCCGGACCAACGGCTTTCCAGCCGTCCTTTTCGCGCCCAAGCCCACTTGCTGTGCGCCGGGCTGTTAAGCCGGTTGCCGGCCTTCACCAAAACCCTCCAAACTCTCTATGATCACTGCGGACAAACGTCAGGCGGTGTTCCTCCTGCACCAGGAAGGAGTGCCCCTTCGCCAAATCTCTCGCCAACTGCGACTGAGCCGAAACGCCGTGCGGCGGATCATTGCGCAATCCGGGCAGATGCCTTCGAGCCGTCGTCGCCCGAGCTTGATCCTCGATCCGGAACTATTGCGGCAACTGCACCAGGAGTGCGATGGCTACGCCCAGCGCATGATGGAAAAGCTTCGGGAAGAGCACGGCCTGGCGGTCAAATACTCTACGCTGACGCGGCATCTGCGGGATCTGGGCATTTGCGCGCCGATGAGCCAACGCTGTGAACGAGTGCCCGATGAACCCGGAGCCGAGATGCAGCACGATACCAGCCCGTTCACGTTGCGGGTCGGCTCCGAGCGGCTTCGACTGCAAGCCAGCCTGCTTTACCTGCGTTACTCCAAGCGCCGGTATCTGCAGTTCTACCCCGTCTTTGATCGTTTTCACCTGAAGTGCTTTCTGCATCTGGCCCTGACCCATTGGGCTTATGCACCGAGGATCTGCGTCATCGACAACACCAATCTGGCGCGCTGGCGCGGCCTGGGCGCCCAAGCGCTGATCGTGCCGGAGATGGAAGCCTTCGCCAAAGCTTACGGTTTTTGCTTCCTGTGCCATGCTCCCCAACACGCCGATCGCAAGGCGGGCGAAGAACGCAGTTTCCTGACCGTCGAAACCAACTTCATTCCGGGCCGCGCCTTCCCAAACCTGGAGGATCTCAACCGCCAAGCCCTGGAGTGGTCCACGATGCGGATGGAACAACGGCCGCAAGGCAAGGCCGGTCTCATTCCGGCCCAGGCTTTTGAATATGAACGAGCCTTCCTGACCCCGTTGCCTCGCCATCTGCCCGCCCCGTATCTGCTGCTGGAGCGGACGGTCGACGAATATGGCTATGTCGCCGTCGAGGGCAATTACTACGAGGTGCCCGGCTGCGGCCGGGGAAAAATCCAGGTGCTGCGCTACCTGCATCATCTGGTTCTCTGCCAGGATCGTCGCCCCTTGATCGAGTATGCCCTGCCGCCCTGGGGCGTGAAGAACCAGCCCTTTCACGCGCCCGGACAGAAGCCGCGTTATCGTCCCCGCAATCGCAAACTCTCCAGCCAAGAGGAGGAAAAGCGCCTGCGCGCGATCGATCCGGTGATCGGCGCCTATGTCGACTTCATCCTGGGCACGCCGGGCCTGCTGCGTCACCAGTTCCTGCGCCGGCTATGGGCGTTCCACCAGCGGTGGAGCACGACGCTGTTCCTGCGGACGATTGAGCGGGCTCACCGTTATCGCATCACCAGCCTGGAGACCCTCGAACGCATCGCGCTGCTGCACCTGGATGACACCGCCCTGCCCGAACCCGTGGTCGATCCGGATCTCGAAAAACGCCCCGCCTATCAGGAGGGCTCTCTGACCGAAACTCCCGACCTCTCTCGTTATGATGAATGAGACCCTGGCTCAACAGCTCAAGTTCCTCCGCCTGCCCGGCCTTTTGGCCCGCTGGGATGAACTCTTGAACACCGCCGCTCAATCCAACCTCTCCCACGCCCGGTTCCTCACCCGCGTGATCGAGGAGGAATACCGGCTCAAGTGCGAACAAGCCCGCCA
>CAZTPK010000322.1:0-3357 GCA_964614765.1 uncultured Gammaproteobacteria bacterium | reverse complement strand
TAAATGCAGAATCAGACCATTGGTCACCATGACGGAATAGGGATGAAGTCCCCGGGGAAGACCATACACACGCGGCTGCTGATGCTGCTCGCGGCCATTGCCGCCCTCTCCATCATCGGGCTGCTCGCCCTGCATCTGCTCCAACAGCGGCAGATCGCCACCGTACAGGCCGCCCGCGACCAGGAATTTCGGGGCCAGTTCGACCGCCTGCTCGCCCTGCACAGCGCCACGCTCGCCGCCTTCACCTCCGATTATTCCTACTGGGACGAAATGGTGAGCTTCGTGGGCAGCGGCGACCGCGGGTGGGCCGCCATAAACATCGATGCGGCGCTGATGCCGGCCGTCGCTCATGCGGCCTGGGTGTTCGACCCGCAGTTCGCGCTGGTCTATGGCACCGACGTGGAGAACGGCGCGGAGAGGCCGCTGGCGCCGCCTCTGGCGGCAGACGAGTTACGGGAACTCCTCCGCCGCCAGCCATTCGCGCATTTCTACGCCAACTCGCCCGCCGGGCTGCTGGAAGTCCGCACCGCCCCGATCCAGCCGAGCGCGGACAGCGCGCGGGTGACAGAGCCCCGCGGCTACCTCATGGCCGCCAGACGCTGGGACGCCAGCCATCTGCGGAGCATCGGGGAATCGGCGGACTCTCGGGTGGTACTGGCGCCGGCCACGGCGGCGACCGACCGGCCAGGGGCGCACGACAGGGCGCTCGGGCGGTTGCGTCTGGACCTGTCACTACCGGGATGGAATGGCAAGCCGGTGGCGAGACTCGAGGTCTATGGAACCTCCCTCGCGACGTCCATCTGGCACGCGCAGCTAAAGCAGCAACTGATCGCCTATGCCGTGATGTGCACCATCATGCTGGTGCTGCTGAGGCTCGCACTGACGCGATGGGTGGAAACGCCGTTGCGGGCCCTCTCGCGCAGCCTGGAGGCCGGAGACGAGCAGGCGCTGGTCCGGCTCGAAGCGTCCAACACCGAGTTCAGCGGCATCTCGCGCCTCCTGCGCGACCACCTGATGCAGCGCCGCGAGCTCGAGCGCGAGAATGCGGAGCGGCGGCAGCTGCAGTCCGAATTGCTGCGCCTCGCCAACTCCGACCCGCTGACCGGCCTGGCCAATCGCCGCGTCTTCAGGGATCGGCTCGGAAAACAGCTCCAATCGGCCGGTGGCGCCGGCGCTGGGGTCGGCGTGCTCTACGCGGACCTCGACCTGTTCAAGGCCATCAACGACAACCATGGCCACGAGATCGGCGACCGATTCCTGCAGGTCATCGCCGAACGGCTGCAGAATTGTGCCCGGAGCAACGACATCGTGGCGCGCTTCGGTGGCGATGAGTTCCTTGTCTGCGTGGACGCCGTCAGTGACCGCAGCGAGGTCGAGCAGGTCGCCCGCCGCATGCTGCGCGTGCTTGCCGAACCGGTGCGGATCAATGCCCTCGAGATCCGCCCCAGCGCCAGCATGGGCATCAGCTATTTCCCCGATCACGGACAGGATCCCGACACCCTGATCGTTCGCGCCGACGAGGCCATGTACCGGGCCAAACAGAGCGGCCGCAACCGGTACACCGTCTTCGATCTCTCCTTGGCCAATTAGGTACCCGCCTCGGCGCGCGATGCCTTTGTTCCGTTCCCGCGCCGGACTGCGACACCCCGGACGGATGCCTGCGCGCCGGCGCAACCAGGAACCCACCGCCGTCCGCTCCCCCTGCCCGCCTCCCGCTGACAGGCTGTGTGGGGGTCACCTGCACCCCAGGCCCGCCGTGGCAACCAGCGAGCTGCCTTGATCGGCGAAAAAACCGGTTCTATCATTACCAGCACTCTCATCCGGTGAGTGCTAATCGTGCTCCCGGGTTGCATCCGTCAACATCGACAGTGGAGTCAAGTGCATGAAAATCAAACCCTTACATGATCGCATCCTGGTGCGGCGCCTGGAAGAGGACACCAAGTCGGCGGGGGGCATCATCATCCCTGACAACGCCAAGGAAAAGCCGATCCAGGGCGAGGTCGTGGCCATCGGCAACGGCAAGGTCCTCGACAACGGGCAGGTCCGTGCGGTCGCCGTCAAGGCGGGCGACAAGATTCTGTTCGGCAAGTATTCCGGGACCGAGGTCAAGCTCGAAGGGACCGAGTACCTGGTGATGCGCGAGGACGACGTCATGGCGGTGCTCGAATAACCGCCGCCTATCGCGTCCACGAACAATATCGATTGAATTCGGAGGAGAAGTAGACATGGCAGCAAAAGAAGTGAGATTCAGCGACGACGCCCGCCACCGCCTGGTCGCCGGCGTCAACATCCTCGCTAACGCCGTCAAGCAGACGCTCGGCCCGAAGGGTCGCAACGTGGTGCTGGAGCGCAGCTTTGGCGCCCCCACGGTCACCAAGGACGGCGTCTCCGTGGCCAAGGAGATCGAGCTGAAGGACAAGTTCGAGAACATGGGCGCCCAGATGTTGAAGGAGGTCGCCTCCAAGACCTCGGACGTGGCCGGCGACGGCACCACCACCGCCACCGTGCTCGCGCAGGCGATCGTCCGCGAAGGCATGAAGTCGGTGGCGGCGGGCGCCAATCCCATGGATCTGAAGCGCGGCATCGACAAGGCGGTACATGCCGCCGTCGAGGAGCTGAAGAGCTTCTCGAAGCCCTGCAAGGGCAGCAAGGAGATCGCCCAGGTCGGCACCATCTCGGCCAACGGTGACGAGGAGATCGGCAAGATCATCGCCGATGCGATGGACAAGGTGGGCAAGGAGGGCGTCATCACCGTCGAGGACGGCAGCGGCCTCGAAAACGAGCTGGAGGTCGTCGAGGGCATGCAGTTCGACCGCGGCTACCTCTCGCCGTATTTCATCAACAATCAGCAGAGCATGAACGTCGAGCTGGAGAACCCGCTTATCCTGCTGTATGACAAGAAAATCTCCAGCATTCGCGACATCCTGCCGATCCTCGAGAGCGTGGCCAAGGCCGGCAAACCGCTGCTGGTCATCGCCGAGGAGGTCGAGGGCGAGGCGCTGGCGACGCTGGTCGTCAATAACATGCGCGGCATCCTGAAGGGCTGCGCGGTGAAGGCGCCCGGCTTCGGCGACCGCCGCAAGGCGATGCTCGAGGACATCGCCATCCTGACGGGAGGCACCGTCATCTCCGAGGAGGTGGGCCTGACGCTCGAGAAGGCGGGCCTGGACGATCTGGGCAAGGCCAAGCGCGTGGTGGTCGACAAGGAGAACACCACCATCATCGACGGCGCGGGCAAGAAGACCGACATCGAGGGCCGCATCAACCAGATCCGCAAGCAGATCGAGGAGACGACCTCGGATTACGACCGGGAGAAGCTGCAGGAGCGCGTGGCCAAGCTGGCCGGCGGCGTGGCGG
>CAZTPK010000321.1:3064-3364 GCA_964614765.1 uncultured Gammaproteobacteria bacterium | reverse complement strand
GCGCTGCAGCGTGTAGGGGTGCTGAGGCGGCGGCCTCAGTGGCGAGTCCATGAGCTGCGCGAGCCGCGCCGCGGCCGCGTCGATGCTTCCGGCGGTGACCAGCCCCTCCGGAAAGACGCTGCGCAGGATCTCGGCGGTGCCCCCGAGGTCATATCCCACCACCGGCACGCCCAGCGACAGCGCCTCGATGGTCGTGCGCCCGAAGGCCTCCGGTTCCCGCACCAGCGACACCAACGCGTCGGACACCGCGATGATCTCGCGCAGGTCGGTGCGATGGCCGAGCAGGGTGACGTCGGCCCC
>CAZTPK010000321.1:0-3054 GCA_964614765.1 uncultured Gammaproteobacteria bacterium | reverse complement strand
GCCGGAGCTTGGCGATGAGGGACCTCAGTTCGTCGCGATACTTCCGCTTGCCCGGCTCGGCGCCGCCGACGATGAGCCCGTGCACCGGCCGGCCACGCTGCTTCAGCAGGTTGACGACGCCGAGGAAGTCCTCGTGGCCCTTGCGGCGGGTGAGGCGCGCCGCGATGGTGATGACGAACCGATCCTGCGCCTGCGGCACGGCCAGCCGCCAGCTCTCCAGCCAGGCGGCGCTCGGCCTGTAGCCGTGCGGGTACTGCAGGGGATCCACGCCGCGCGGGATGACCCGCACGCGCGATGGGTCCACCTCCGGATAGTGCTCGCGCAGGTATTCCAAGATCCAGTTGGAGATGGCGATGACGCGCTCGCCGCGGGTCATGATGGCGCTGTAGCGATTGGGTCGGTACGGGCCGTGCACGGTGGTGAGAAATCGCGGCCGCCGTTCCGGTTCGAGCTTGCGCCAAGCCATGTGCGCGATCCAGGCCGGCAGCCGCGAGCGGGCGTGCAGAATGTCGACCTTCTCGCTCAGCAGCAACTGGCGCAGCGGCCGCACGTAGTTGAGCGTGAGCGGGCTCTTCTTGCCGATGGCCCAGGCGATGTGCCGTGCGCCGGTCGCCTCCAGCTCCGGCACCATTCGTCCCCCGGCCGACACCACCAGCGCGCGATGCCCGCGGCGACACAGCTCGCGCGCCACCTCCACCGTACCGCGCTCGACCCCGCCAGCGTCCAGCGCGGGCAACACCTGCAATACGGTGAGGGTCATGGGTGCTTCGCAGAGATCCCCGTGCGGTTGGTGGAAGGGCGGAACCGGACCTGCCGGCGCAGACGTGCGGAAGGTATCCTACCAGCAACCATTGGACCTGCCGAAGAGGACACACATTGGCGGCGGACAATTGGGACAGTCCGCGGCCGCCCGCGGGCGGAAACGGCATCCCCAGGGCGAGCGCACTGAGGGCGTCAAGGCGTGAAATGAGCGCATGATCGACACCCTGACTGCGGGCCTCGCGCTGGGGGCCAGCGCCGGCCTGCAACCGGGACCGCTGGCCGCCCTCGTGGTGCGTGCCGGCGCGCGCGGCGGTTTCGCCGCCGGCGCACGGGTCGCCTTCGTCCCCCTGCTCACCGACGGGCCCATCATCCTCATCACCGTCCTGGTCCTGCGGCCGATGCGGGAACACGGCGCAGTGCTGGCCGCCCTCGGGCTGTGCGGTGCCGCGTATTGCCTGTGGCTGGCCCGGGAGACGTGGCGGCTCGGGCGCGCGACGGCCGCCGATGCCGATACGCGGGCGCTCGCCGGGTCGCTGCGCGAGGCCATCCTCGTCAACCTGCTCAACCCGAATCCCTACCTGTTTTGGCTCACGGCCGGGGGCGCCTGGCTGGGCCGCGGCGGGGTCGCGGACGGGGCGGCGTTCGTCGGCGCGTTCATGGCGGGCATCATCGGCAGCAAACTCGCAATCGCGTGGATGGCCGCGCGGGCGCGCAACGCCGATGGACGAACGCCGCCTTGGATTGGAAGACTGCTGGCCGTGGTGCTGGCGATCCTCGCCGTGCAACTGGCGCTGACGGCGTTACAGGCCGTGCGCGGCTGAGCGCACCGGCCGTGGCGGGCGGGCTAGGCGCAGACGCCGGCGTGCGAGAAGAGGAGCAGTTCCTCCTTCTGCGCGTGGCCGCGCAGCACCCGCAGCAGCCGCTCGCAGTGAAACATCGTCTCCTCGGTGAACTCCTTGGCGAGCTCCTCGGCCATGCGCGCGGTGAGCTGACGCAACTGATCGTGCTCGCGCGCCATGTCCTGCGCGTGCACGCGCAAACGCTCGTCCTGGGCGACGACCTCGACGAACAGCTCCTCGTCCTCGGCCTGGAAGTGCGGCTCGCACATCGCCTCGAACTCCCGGAACTTCGCCGTCGCTGTGGCGCGATCGCCGGCGTCGATCGCCTTGTACACCTCCCAGCAGAGGCGATCGAGCGCGTGGTGTTCCTGGGTGAGCCGGTCGGCGAGCGCGTGCATGTTGATCAGTTAAGCGCGTGACGGCCGGCGGCGGTTGATCGCCGTCAACAATTCTCGCGGTCGCGGCGCCCGCGCAACGCGGGGGCGAGGGCCGCGGGTCATTGCGCCAGCCCGTCCGCGCCGCCCTCGCCGGCGTCGAGGCCGGCGAGCAGGTGGCCGAGCTTGTCGCGCTTGGTGCGCAGGTAGCGGATGTTGGCGCTGTTGGCCGGCATCTGCAGCGGCATGTGGTCGTGAATCTCCAGGCCGTGGCCCGCGAGACCGTGCAGCTTGCGCGGATTGTTGGTGAGCAGCCGCATGCGGCGTACGCCTAGGTAATGCAGTATCTGCGCCGCGATGCCGTACTCGCGGCTGTCGTCGGCGAAGCCGAGGCGGCGATTGGCCTCCACGGTGTCCAGCCCCTGATCCTGCAGGCGATAGGCCCGCAGCTTGTTGGCGAGCCCGATGCCGCGCCCCTCCTGGCGCATGTAGACGAACACGCCGTGGCGCTGCCCGCCGATCACCTCCAGCGATCGGTCGCGCTGCGCGCCGCAGTCGCAGCGCAGCGAGTGGAAGACGTCGCCGGTGAGACATTCCGAGTGCACGCGCACCCACACCGGCGCATCGACCGCCGCGGCCGGCCCGCCGGCAGGGGTGGGCATGCCGATGGTGAACGCCATGTGCTCCTTCCCGTCGATGTGGCTGCGGAAAAGGTGTGCGCGGAAATCCCCGAAGCGCGTCGGCATCGGGATATCGAGCTCCAACGGCTCGATCAGCAGTTCGTGACGCCGGCGCCAGGCGATGAGGCTCTCGATGGTGCAGATCTTCAGGTCGTGCAAGGCCGCGAAGCGCTGCAGCTCGGGCATGCGCGCCATCGTGCCGTCGGGGTTGAGGATCTCGCAGATGACGCCGGCGGGCCGCGCGCCGGCCAGGCGCGCGAGATCGACGATGCCCTCGGTCTGCCCGGTGCGGACCAGCACGCCGCCGTCGCGGGCCCGCAACGGGAAGACGTGTCCGGGCCGCCGGAAGTGTTCGCGTCTCGCACCCGGGTCGGCGACGCGGCGTATGGTGTGCGCCCG
>CAZTPK010000320.1:0-3376 GCA_964614765.1 uncultured Gammaproteobacteria bacterium | reverse complement strand
TCACCGAGCAGGTCCGGGCCGAGGAGCAGGTGCAGCAGCTCATCGCCGCGGCCAGCGCCGGGGAGCTGGGGGCGCGGCTGGAAGCGGCGCATTTCGAGGGATTCATGCAGCGGCTGGCCGGCGGCGTGAACCAGATGCTGGACGCGATCGTCGCGCCGCTGCAGCAGGTCAAGGCGGCAATGGCGCGGCTCGCCGAGGGCGATCTGTCGCAGCGCGTGGACGGGGACTTCAAGGGTGAGTTCGCCGCGCTGCGCGACGCGGTCAACACCAGCGTCGACAACCTGCGCGACATGGTTGGCCAGATCCGCAGCGCGGCGACGGGGCTGAACACGTCGGCCTCCGAGATCGCGCAGGGCAACGCGGATCTGTCCAGCCGCACCGAGGAGCAGGCCTCCAGTCTGCAGGAGACGGCCAGCTCGATGGAGGAGCTGACCGGCACGGTGAGGCAGAACGCGGACAACGCGCGGCAGGCCAACCAGCTGGCCGCCGGGGCGCGCGATCAGGCCGAGAGGGGCGGCGCGGTGGTGAGTAGCGCGATCGCGGCGATGGAGGACATCAACCGCGCCTCCAAGAAGATCGCCGACATCATCGGCGTGATCGATGACATCGCGTTCCAGACCAACCTGCTCGCCCTGAACGCAGCCGTGGAGGCCGCGCGCGCGGGTGAGCAGGGCCGCGGCTTCGCCGTGGTGGCGAGCGAGGTGCGCAACCTGGCTCAGCGCTCCGCCGGCGCCGCGCGCGAGATCAAGACCCTGATCAAGGACAGCGTCGAGAAGGTGGAAGAAGGATCGCGGTTGGTCAACGAATCGGGCTCGACGCTGGAGACCATCGTGGCCTCGGTCAAGAAGGTCTCCGACATCATCGCCGAGATCGCCGCGGCCTCCGAGGAGCAGTCCGCCGGCATCGGGCAGGTGAGCAAGGCAATCGCGCAGATGGATCAGGCGGTGCAGCAGAACGCCGCCCTGGTGGAGCAGGCGGCCGCCGCCTCGGAGTCCATGGACGAGCAGTCCAAGGGCCTGCTCAGGCTGGTGGCCTTCTTCAACGGCGCCGGGGAAGGTGCGCAGCCGGCGGGCACCGACGGTGTGGCCGTGGAACGGCGCGGCGCAAATCGGCCGTGGAGCAGCGGCACCGCGGGTGCGCGGCCGCCCGCCGGCGCCCGGGCCGAGATCGATTTCTCGGCGGCGCGCACCAAGCATCTGAGCTGGAAGACGAGGCTGCGCCGATTCCTCGACGGCAAGGAGGGGTTGAGCGAGGCACAGGCCGTCTCGCATCGAGAATGCGATCTGGGCAAATGGCTCTACTCCCGGGGCATGGCGGAGTATGGCGAATTCGCCGCCATGAAGCAGTTGGAGAAGGACCACGCTGCGATGCACGGCCTGGTCCAGGAGGTGGTGAAGCTGAAGAACGCCGGCGAGATCGAGCGGGCCGAGGCGAAGTTCCGGGAGGTCGAGCCATTGTCGGCGAAGATCGTGAGCCAACTGAACGAGGTCGAGCAGAGCCTGCGCAACCGGCCCGCCCAGGCGGCCGGGGTCGGGGGGGGATCGCCAAAGCGCGCGGCGTCCGGCGGCGGTCACGACCACGAATGGGAGGAGTTCTGAGCGCGCGCCGCGCATGCGGCTCAAGCGCGTGGCCGATCAGCCGACAATCATGAGCATCCTGGCCCTGGCCGCCGCGCCCGAGCTGACTGCGAGTCCTGAAGAGGTGCCCGGCAGACGCCGGCCGGTCCGAGCGGGCCGACGCCGGGATGCCGGCAACCATGGAGGAGGGAAGATGAAGCTGTTGAGCCGAATGAAGTTCGCCCACAAGCTCGGTGCGGTGGTGGCCGCCCTGTCGATACCGGTCGCCCTGCTCACCTGCCTGCTGGTCGCGAACGTAAACCAGTCCATCCAGTTCGCGCAGAAGGAGATGGCCGGCGTGGCTCACAGCCAGCCGTTGCGGCGATTGCTGGCCGACGCCATCGCTCACCGCTCGGCGCGTCGCGATGCCATTGCCGGGGAGGCGGCCGCCTCGGACCGCGCGGCCGCGCTGCGCACGGCGATCGGCGCGGATATCGACGCACTGGATGCGGTGGTCGCCGAGTACGGGACGCTGCTCGACACCGGCGAGAAGTGGCAGGCCGTCAAGGGCGCATGGCGCGGGCTCGAGGAGCAGGACTCCTCGACGGCATCGGATGCCCATGACCAGATGATCGCCGAGGTGCTGTCGCTCATCGCACACGTGGGCGACACCTCGAACCTGGTCCTCGATCCGGACCTCGACAGCTACTACCTGATGGACGTGCTGGTCGTGAAGCTGCCGGCCCTCCTCGATGAACTGGGCCGCCTGGAGGACATGGCGGCGGCGGCGGCGCGGGCCGGCGCCCTGTCCGGGGACGAGAAGATCGCGATCGTCGGCGCCAGTGGAAGGGTGCAGGCGGCCCTGACGGGCACCGTGCGCAGCATGGAAGTCGCGTTCCGCAACAACGTGCGCCTGCAGCCGGAGCTCGGCGCGGCCGTGGCAGCGTTCGACCAAGCCGGGCAGCGCCTGCTCGGTGCGGTGGAGGGGCAGGTGCTGCGCGCCGCGGCGATCGCCATCTCGCCGCAGCAAGTCCGTGAGCGGGGCCGCGACGCGGCCCAGGCGTCGCTGTCTCTCTACGATGCGGTCGCGCCCAGTCTGAGGAGCCTGCTCGAGGGCCGTATCGCCGGCCTCGAGCGCACCAAGCACTATCAACTGCTCGGCGCCGGCATCGCAATGGCCATGGCGCTCGCGCTGGCGTATCTGCTGGTACGGGCCATGTCGGGCTCCATGCGCGATGCCGTGAACATCGTCACGGCCATTGCCGACGGAAAGCTCGACAACGCCATCGACACCTCCGGTGAGGACGAGTTCGGAGTGTTGCTGCGCGCCATGAACAAGATGCAGGCCGAGCTGAAGGCGCGGCGGGAGGCAGATCGCGAGCAGGCGGCCATGGCGGCCGAGGTGACCACGCGGCTGCGCGCCCTCGACGAGGCGCTGGGCGTCATCGAGTTCCGGCCGGACGGCACGATCATCCGCGCCAACGACGGCTACCTGAAGCTGCTCGGCTACGGCCAGGAGGAGATCGCCGGCAAGCATCACCGCATCTTCGTCGATGCCGCGGAGCAGGCGACGCCGGAGTACGCTGCCTTCCTCGAGCGGCTGCGCTCCGGCGCGACCTTCTCCGGGCAGGCGAGGCGCAAGCGCAAGAACGGCGAGGATCTCTGGATCAGCTCCTTCTACACGCCGCTGCGCGATGCCGACGGCAGGCTGGACCGCGTGCTCGCCTACGTCACCGACATCTCCGAGCAGAAGCTCGCCGAGCAGCAGATCGAGGGCATGATCCACGGCGCGATCGAAGGCAAGCTCGACTCGCGGGTGC
>CAZTPK010000319.1:0-3381 GCA_964614765.1 uncultured Gammaproteobacteria bacterium | reverse complement strand
GCGCTGGCCGTTTCCGCGGGCGTTGCGGCGACCGGGGCGGGGACAACCGGTGCCGTGGCCGGGGTGGGCGCAACCGGCACCGGCGCGGGAACGGTCTGCGCGGGCGCGTCCGTGGCGACCGTCTCGGAGCCGGTCTTCCCGAACTGCGAGATCACGAACGCCACTGCGCCGGCGGCGATCAGCAGGCCCACCACGCTGGCGACAATGGCCACGCGGCCGATGCCGCGGCCGACGGCCTTCCTCGGCGGTGCGACGACCTGCGGTCCGTCGGGGGTGAGCTTCAGCGACATCTGCGGCCCGGTGTTCACCGACGGCGTCGAGGCGCCGCCGATGACGACCGTGCGCTCGCTCAGGTCGTAGGTCTTGACGGTGGGCACCTCGTAATCGAAGGCCTTGCCGAACTCATGCACGTTCTGCTGGCGCTCGTTCGGGTTCAGCGACAAGGCCTGCAGCAGGGCCCGATCCACCGCCGGCGGCAGGCCGTCGACGTGTCGCGAGGCCGGTGTCACCTCCGCGCCCTGGATGCGCTCGGCTGCCCCCGGCGGTCGCTGGCCGGTGAGCATGTAATAAATGGTCGCGCCGAGCGCGTAGACGTCCGAGCGGGCGTCGGTGCCGGTTCCCATCGCCTGCTCGGGCGGGCTGTAGCCGTGGGTCACGGCGCGGCCGAGGGCGCGGGTCTGCTCGCTCGCCACCGCCTCCTTGGCGATGCCGAAGTCGATGAGCATGACCCGGTCCTGATCGTCGAGCAGGATGTTCCCGGGCTTCAGATCGCGATGCACGATGGGCGGCTGCTGCGCGTGCATGTAGGCGAGCACGTCGCAGAGCTGCCGCACCCACGGCGCCAGCTGCGCCAGCGGTACTCGCTTCTCCGGATAGCTGCGGCGGACGGTCTCCAGCGTGCGGCTGCCGCCGAACTCGAGCACCAGGTAGACCATGCCGTCGCCGACGGCGCGATCGGTGATGTCGGGCACGGAGGGATGATTGAGCTTGGCGAGTATGCGGGTCTCGTGCTCGTCGTACATCGGCTCGGGCACTTCCTTCAGCGCGCGGCGCTTGTTGCCGAGCTTCATGTCCTCCACCAGGTAGGTCGAGCCGAAGCCGCCGCGTCCCAGCAGCTGCACGATGCGGTAGCGGTCGTGGACGATGACGCCCGGGGAGTGCAGCCATCCGAGCACGCCCTTCACCTCGCCGTTCGCGCCCACCTCCGGATAGGCCAGCTCGAGGCCGCAGACGCACTTGTACTCGGGCGGGGTCAGCCTGGCGCGGTCGTAGGCGGTCCTGCAGCGCGGACAGACGCTGTCGCCGGTGTTTGCCAACGCGGTGGCGAGCGCCTCCTCGTGCAGGCTCTTGATGGTGTCGGTGCGCAGGGTCTTGTCCATCGAAAACGAACCTTGTTGCGGGGGATCAGCCCCGGCGGTCTTTCAGTCTCAGGCCCACCCACGCCAGGATGAGGAAGACGACGGTCAGCAGGGCGATGGCCAGCAGCCCGCGACCATGGGTTTCGAGCACGGGCACGACCTCCCTGCCCAATGCATCTTTCAGACCGAGTATATCGCCACTCAGCGTCGACTTCATGGCGTCGTAGCCCCAGAACGAGACCATGCTCAATTTCGCCGCCCACAGCGTGGCGCCGTCCAGGCGCACGATTGCATTGGACAGAACGACCTGCGGGATCAGCAGGATGGGCACCATCGCGATGGCCTTGTCGTTGCTGTCCACGAAGGCGCTCACCGCCAATCCCATGGCGGTGGCGCCGAAGGCGGCGGCCGTG
Organism: uncultured Gammaproteobacteria bacterium; assembly: GCA_964614765.1. Lineage (GTDB taxonomy): Bacteria > Pseudomonadota > Gammaproteobacteria > JAJPIJ01 > JAJPIJ01 > JAJVHZ01. The sequence continues at coordinate 1,610 of CAZTPK010000319.1, read as the reverse complement.
AGCAGGAGCAGTCGCGATCCGAACGGCCCCGGCAGGTCCAGCAGGGCGCTGACCACGGCGAGCAGCAACGCGCACTGCGCCAGGCAGATGAGCGCCAGCGGTCCGAGCTTGCTCAGCATGTACGGCGCCAGTCCCAGGTTGACCGAGCGCTCGCGCAGGTAGACGGGCAGCTCCTTGACGAACTCGCGCGCCGAGTTCAGGCAGCCGAACCAGATCGCCGAGAGCACGAGCATGAAGCTCACCTGGCCTTCGGCGACGGCCCGCGCCGGCAGCTCGCCGCCGGTGTCGAATACGGTTCCGATCACCGCGCCGATGAGCGGCGCCTGCAGCAGCAGGATGGCGAGGTTGCGCCGATCGCCCAGGATGAGATCGATGTACCGGCGCGTGAGGATCCTCGTCTGCGTCCAGAAGCCTCCGCCCTGGCCCTTGGTCGCGGGCGCTGGCCGTGGCTGCCGGACGGGCATCGCGGCGGGAGCCTGCGCGGCGGGGGAGAGCCGCGCGGTGACGTACTGGTGGTAGTGGCGCGAGGCCTTGAACTCCGCGGCCCACTGCTCGGGCGGACGCGTCTCGAGCAGTTCGTAAACGTCCGCGAGGCGCTTGATCCGGAAATGGCCGCACACCTCGGCGGGAGGCCCGAAATACGCGAGCCGGCCGCGATGCAGGAGCACGACGAGGTCCGCCGTATCGGAGATGTTTTCCAGGGAGTGCGTCACGCAGGCGACGGTGCGGCCGCCGTCGGCGAGTTCCGCGAAGGTCTGCATCATCTGCCGATCGGTGCCCGCATCCAGACCGCTCGTCACTTCGTCGAGGAAGAGGATGCCGGGTTTGGCCACCAGCTCGGAGGCGAGGCTCACGCGCTTGAGCTGGCCGCCGCTCAGCGGTGTGGGCGTGTCGATGAGGAGGTCGGCCTTGTCCTGCAGCCGCACGCTCTGCAGCACCTCCTCGACGTACGACGCGATCTCCTGCTCGCTGGTGTCGGGCGGCAGGCGCAGGCGGGCGGTGTACTCCAGGGCGCGGCGCACCTTCAGCCGCCGGTGCACGATGTCCTGCTGCGGCACGTAACCGATGGTGGAGCGGAAGATGTCGAAGGACTCGTACAGATCCACTCCGTTGTAGAGTACGCGGCCGCCGCTCGCCGGGCGGCGGCCGTTCAACGCATCCAGCAGTGTCGACTTGCCGCTGCCGCTGCCGCCGAAGATCACCACGAACTCGCCCGGCTCGATCACCAGCGAGATGTCCTCCAGCAGCCTGCGGGGCTGGCCGCCGGCGCGATCGCGCACCTCCTTGGTGATGCCGACGGCCTCCACGCGGATCCGGCCCTCCTCGCCGTCGGCCATCAGGCCGTCGCCGGTGAAGCGGTACAGGAACGTCGCGATGGCGATGCGGTCGCCGGGCTTGATGGGCGTGCGCGCGGCGATGCGATGGCCGTTGACGAAGGTGCCGTTGGTGCTGGCGAGGTCCTCGAGCCACCATTGCCCGGCCTCGTGCACGAGGCGCGCGTGTTCGCGCGAGACCAGCGGCGAGTCGATCGTGAGCGCGCAGCCCTTCTGCCGGCCGATGACTAGCGTGCCGGCGCGCGCCGGGGCAGCGCCGGGCACGGTGCGCGGACC
>CAZTPK010000318.1:0-3387 GCA_964614765.1 uncultured Gammaproteobacteria bacterium | reverse complement strand
CGATCAGGCAGGCCGCCTAGCCGCCGCGCGGGTCGCGCGCGCGGCTCAGATGCCGCGCAGCAGTTCGTTGATCCCCACCTTCGCCCGGGTCTTGGCGTCGACCTGCTTGACGATGACGGCGCAGTAAAGGCTGTGGCTGCCGTCCTTCGCCGGCAGATTGCCGGAGACGACCACCGACCCTGGCGGAATGTAGCCATAGGTGATCTCGCCGGTCTCGCGGTTGAGTATGCGGGTGCTCTGACCGAGGTACACGCCCATGGAGATCACCGAGCCCTCGCCGACGATCACTCCCTCGACGACCTCCGAGCGCGCGCCGATGAAGCAGTCGTCCTCGATGATGGTCGGACTGGCCTGCAGGGGCTCGAGCACGCCGCCGATGCCAACACCCCCCGAGAGGTGCACGTTCTTTCCGATCTGCGCGCAGGAGCCGACGGTCACCCAGGTGTCCACCATGGTGCCGCTGTCCACGTAGGCGCCGATGTTCACGAACGAGGGCATGAGCACGACGTTCGGGCCGATGAAGGAGCCCTTGCGCGCCACGGCGCCGGGCACCATGCGCACGCCGGTGGCGGCGAACCTCTTCTTGCCGTAGCCGGCGAACTTCATCCCGACCTTGTCGTAGTACTGGTGGCAGCCCGACCTCATCACCTCGTTGTCGTGCAGCCGGAACGACAGCAGCACCGCCTTCTTCAGCCACTGGTTGACGACCCAGGTGCCCGCCTGCTTCTCGGCCACGCGCATCTCGCCGGCATCGAGCGCGGCGATGCACTTGCCGACGGCGTCTTTCAATTTCTTGCTCGCCTTGGCCGGCGTGATCTCGGTGCGGCGCTCGTAGGCCTCTTCGATTATGGTCTGCAGGTTTTTCACGTTGGCGGACTCCTCGGTGTCGTGGCGTTATCGTAGGGACTCGACGAAGTTGCGTATGCGGTGTGCCGCTTCGATGCACTGGACGAGCGGCGGCACCAGGGCGATGCGCACGCGCCGCGTTCCAGGATTGCCGCCGTGCGCATCACGGGCAAGATAGCTGCCGGGCAGAACGGTGACGTTCTCCCGGGCGATGAGTCCGCGTGTGAACTCCACCTCGTCGATGGGCACGCGCGGCCAGAGATAAAAGCCCGCGTCGGGGCGCGTGACCTCGAGAACCGGCTGAAGTATCGGCAGGACGGCATCGAACTTCTGGCGGTACAGGGCGCGATTCTCGCGCACGTGGGCCTCATCGCCCCAGGCGACGGCGCTCGCCGCCTGGGTGTACAGCGGCATCGCGCAGCCGTGGTAGGTGCGGTACAGGAGGAACGACTTGAGGATCTCCGCGTCGCCGGCCACGAAGCCCGAGCGCATGCCGGGGACGCTGGAGCGCTTCGAGAGGCTGTGGAACACGACGCAGCGCCGGTAGTCATGGCGGCCGCACCGCGCCGCAACCTCGAGCAGACCGGGCGGCGCACTCGTCTCCTCCAAATAGATCTCCGAGTAACACTCGTCGGCGGCGATGACGAAATCGTGGCGGTCGGCGAGCGCCAGCAGCCGCTCGTAGGCCTCCGGCGGCAGGACCTTTCCGGTCGGGTTGCCGGGAGAGCAGACATACAGCAACTGGCAGCGATCCCACACCTCCGGGGGCACCGCGTCGAACTGCGGTGAGCCGTCGGCGTCGTCACGGTTGTCGACGTAGTACGGATGCGCACCGGCCAGCAGCGCCGCGCCTTCGTAGATCTGATAGAACGGGTTTGGCATCGCGACCACCGGTTCGGGCCTGGAGCGATCGACGATGCATTGCGCGAACGCGAATAGCGCCTCCCGCGTCCCCGCCACCGGCAATACGTGCAGATCCGCGAGGAGCGAACCCTTCGGCAGCCGGAACCGGACCGTCAGCCACTTCACGATGGCGGCGCGCAGCTCCTCGGTTCCGCGCGTGGTCGGATAGCGGGCCATCTGCGGCAGCTGCCGGGCCATGGCTTCGAGGATCAGACTCGGGGTCTCGTGTTGCGGCTCGCCGATGGACAGGTCGAGCGGCGTCTTCTGCTGAGCGGCGCGGGTGAGGTTCTTCAGGCGCGCCAGCTTCTCGAACGGATAGGGGTGCAGGTGCGCGAGCGCTTCGTGCATGGCTTGGGCGGGTGGGGCAGTGGTCGGCGGACCGCTTCAGAAAGCGGCGTAGTATAGGCGATGCGGCGGGGCGCTCCAACGCGGCGGCAATCCGCCGACGGCGCATCCCGCCTGGCCCGGTGTCCCCGCGGTGAGGCCGGGCCGCGCTGGGGATCGGACCGTGGCCACGGTGCGCGAGCGCGGGCCGGTTGGCATTTCGGAGCCAAAGATGCTGCAATGGCAGGTTATGTCCCGCGCCAAAGGGACTGCACGAACCCGAAGTGAAACGAGATACATGACGACCAAGAAGATGCTGGTACTGCCGGGCGATGGCATAGGCCCGGCCATCGTCGCTCAGGCCCTCAAGGTGTGTCGCGCGCTGCGCGATCGCCACGGGCTGCGCCTGGACTACGAGGAGGCGCTCATCGGCGGCGCGGCCATCGACGCCACCGGGGATCCGCTGCCAGAGGCTACCCTCTCGGCGGCCAGGGCGGCGGACGTGGTGCTCCTCGGCGCCGTCGGCGGGCCGAAGTGGGAGGCGCTGGATATCTCCATGAGGCCGGAGAAGGGCCTGCTGCGCATCCGCTCCGGACTCGGCCTGTTCGCCAACCTGCGGCCCGCGATCCTGTACCCGCAGCTTGCGGCCGCCTCCACGCTTAAGCCCGAGGTGGTGGCGGGCCTGGACATCATGATCGTGCGCGAGCTGACCGGCGGGATCTACTTCGGAGAGCCGCGCGGGATCCGCACGCTGGCCAACGGCGAACGCCAGGGATACAACACCGAGGTCTACAGCGAGAGCGAGATCCGCCGCATCGCACGCACTGCCTTCGACTTGGCCATGAAACGCTCGCGCCGCCTGTGCTCGATCGACAAGGCCAACGTCCTGGAATGCACGGAGTTGTGGCGCAACGTGGTCGCGGAGGTCGCGGGCGAGTATCCACAGGTCGCGCTGAGCCACATGTATGTCGACAACTGCGCCATGCAGCTGGTACGCGCTCCGAAGCAGTTCGACGTCATCGTCACCAACAACATGTTTGGAGATATACTCTCGGATCTCGCCTCGATGCTGACCGGTTCCATCGGCATGCTGCCATCGGCCTCGCTCGATGGACAGGGCAAGGGCATGTACGAACCGATCCACGGCTCGGCGCCGGACATCGCCGGCAAGGACCTCGCGAATCCGATTGCCACGGTGCTGTCGCTGGCGATGGCGCTGCGCTACACCCTGGGTGAGCCCGGGCTGGCGGCGCGGGTCGAGCAGGCGGTGGGCCGCGTGCTCGACCAGGGATTTCGCACCGCGGACATCATGTC
>CAZTPK010000317.1:0-3391 GCA_964614765.1 uncultured Gammaproteobacteria bacterium | reverse complement strand
ACGCCGCGCACGCCGCCGCCGGCGTACAGCGCAGTGGCGGGCGACAGCGCGTGCATGCGGCTTATCGCGGCGACATCCGGCCCCTCGCCCGAGCCGACACGGGCGAGGTCGAGGTGGATGACCCGCCGCGGCCACAGCCCCGGGTGCGCGGCCAGCTCGGCCGGTCCAAGTATCTCCTCGCCGCGACGATCGAGCGAGAGAACTGCGTCCGGCGCCCTCGCGCGCAGGTGGCGATAATGCGTCATATCCGCGATCGACTCGCTGCCGAGCACCGGGGTGATGCGTGCCGAGGCCAGGCGTTCGATCTGTTCGGGCGTCGTGAATCCGGCATCCAGCCAGATGTCGATCCGCGGCATGGCCTCGAGGAGGAGTCGCAGGACGGCGCCGTGGTCGCCAGCGCCGGCGATGGCGTCCAGGTCGGCAACGTACAGCGTCCCGACCGCACAGAGCGCCACCAGCGCGCGCGCTACCGCCAGCGGCTCGTTCGAGCGGCACAGACGCGAGGCGAGGGGGGCGTAGCGCCGGCGATCGCCGCGCCGGGCGTGCACAACGAGGCCGCCTTTCAGATCGATGACCGGTATGATTTCCACGGAGGTGGGCGTTGCGGCTTTTGATTATCGAGTTCGTCACGGGCGGCGGTTTCGCGGGGGGCGTGCTGCCGGAGTCGCTGGCCGCCGAGGGCGAGCTGATGTTACAGGCAGTACTGCATGATCTCCATGGCGCGGCCGGTCTCGCCGTGACGGTGGCGCGCGACACGCGCCTGAGCCGCCCGCCGGCGTGGTGCGAGGTGGTCGACGTGGAGGATGCGCCGTGGCCGCGCTGGGCGGCGGCCGTCGATGCGGTCGATGCGGTGCTGCCGATCGCGCCGGAGACCGACGGCCTGCTCGAACGATTGAACGGCCTCGTCGTCGCGCGCGGCCGGCAATTGCTGGGATGCGATCCGGCCGCCGTGCGTATTGCCGCCAGCAAGACCAGGACCGCGGCCGCGCTGCAGCGGGCGGGCATAGAGGTGATTCCGACCTCCTCCGACGCCAGCCGGTTGCCCGCGAGCGCGCACGGGTGGGTCGTCAAACCGGACGAGGGCGCCGGCAGTGAGCACACCTATCACCTCCGCGACGCAGCCGCCGTGAGAGCGCGGCTGGATTCCGCCGAGATCGCCGCACCTGTGGTACAGACGTTCGTGCCCGGCGATCCGATCAGTCTCTCGCTGCTGTGCGCGCCGGGGCGGGTACGGCTGCTGGGCTGCAACCGCCAACTGCAGACGCGCGCGGGCGACGCCCTGCGACAGAGCGGCGTCGTGGTCAACGGCGCGATCGAGCATCTCGCGGCCGTGGAGCCCCTCGCCGGGCGCCTGCCGGCAGCGCTGCCGGGACTGCTCGGGTACGTCGGCGTCGATCTCATCGTAGGCGCAGACGGACCGGTGGTGGTCGAGGTCAACCCGCGGCTGACCACCGCCTACGCGGGCCTGAGCGCCTCCATCGGTTACAACGCCTTCGAGCTCCTGCGCCGGGCCTGCGCCAACGACGCCTCGGTGTTCGATCTGCCTCTTGAGCGACGGAGCGTGGAGGTGCGCGCGCATGGCTAGCAGGCCGCGTGGGATCCTCGGCTGGGACATCGGCGGTGCGCACGTCAAGGTTGCGTGCCTCGCCGCGGACGGGCGACTGCGTGAGGTGGCGCAGCTGCCCTGCCCGCTGTGGCAAGGCCTGGATCGGCTCGAGGCGGTGCTGCTCGACCTGGACCGCCGCTACGACCTGAGCGCGTACCGCCACGCCGTGACGATGACGGGCGAGCTCGTGGACCTGTTCCCGGATCGCCGTCGCGGCGTGCGCGCGCTGCTGCGGACATTCATCGGGCACGCGGGGCGCACCGACGTGCTGGTCTACACGATGGACGCCGGGCTGCGCACGGTGGCGATCGCGCGCCGCCGCCTCGAGGCCGTCGCCTCCGCCAACTGGCACGCGACCGCGGCGATGGTTGCCCGGCGCTGTTCCGAGGCGGTGCTGGTGGATATCGGCAGCACCACCACCGACATCGTGCCCGTGCGGCGCGGTCGCGTCGATGCACTCGGCGGCAGCGACGGCGAGCGCCTGCGTCAGCAGGAGCTCGTGTATACGGGCGTCGTGCGCACGCCCGTGATGGCCGTCGCGCGGCAGGTGCCTTTCGGCGGCGAGTGGCAGGGAGTGGCGGCGGAGTGGTTCGCGAACATGGGCGATGTCTACAGGCTGACCGGCCAGCTGCCGTCGCGGCACTACCAGTCGGCGACGGCGGACGGCAGGGGCCTGAGCCCTGCGGACTGCGCGCGGCGGCTCGCGCGCATGCTCGGGCGCGATGCCGGCGAGGCAACCGCCGCGGAGTGGCAACGGCTCGCGCGTCACCTTGCCACCGAGCAGCTCCATCAGATCCGCACGGCGCTCGAGCGCGTGCTGTCGCGACGTCGTTCCGGCGACGCCGTGACCGTCGTGGGCGCCGGCTGCGGCCGTTTCGTCGCCCGCGAGCTGGCGCGCCGGCTACAATGCCCCTACACGGAGTGGGCGACGCTGATGGGCGTACCGGCGCGGTGGCGAGAGATGGCGACGGTGTGCGCGCCTGCGCTCGCCGTGGCGAGACTGGCGGCCGACCGATGAAAGCGCACCCCCGGATTGTCGAGATCCCCTACCTGACCGACAGCGCGCAGCGATTCGAGCGGCTCGCCGAACGGCCTTGGTGCATCTTCCTGGACAGCGGGCGGCCGCGCTCCGCACAGGGCCGCTACGACGTCCTGAGCGCCGAGCCCCACACCACGCTGACCACCTGGGGAGAGAACACCGAGATCACCTCGCGCGAGGGAACGATCGTCACCCGGGAGGATCCCTTCGCGGTCCTCAAGCGTACGCTGGGCGAGCGCGTGCCCGCGCTCGGCGGGCTGCCGTTCAGCGGCGGCGCCCTGGGCTACTTCGCCTACGACCTCGGCCGCCGCGTGGAGCGCCTGCCCGTGATCGCCAAGGCCGACGTGCCGATGCCCGACATGGCCATCGGGATCTACGATTGGGCGATCGTCGTCGACCATCTCGAGCGGCGCGCCCACATCGTCACGGGCGGCCGGGACGAGCGCACGCTGGATGAATGGCGCTCGATCACCGAGGTGGCGCACGCGGAGACGCCCGTGGCCTACTGTCCTTCCTTCAGCGTGCGCTCCGCAGTCACCGCCAACATGACCAAGGAGCAATATGCCCGGGCCTTCGCGCGCCTGAAGAAGTACCTGCGCGACGGCGACTGCTACCAGGTCAATCTCGCACAGCGGTTTTCCGCCCGCGCCGAGGGCGTGGCGTGGGATGCCTACAAATACCTGCGGCAGCTCAATCCCGCGCCGCACGCGGCCTTCATGCTCACGCCCTACGGCACGGTGCTGAGC
>CAZTPK010000316.1:0-3395 GCA_964614765.1 uncultured Gammaproteobacteria bacterium | reverse complement strand
CCGATGCCCAGCGCATCGAAGCAGCGCCGGAACTGGTCCTCGACGATGTCGGCAACGCAACCGACGACCAGAAGCTGCTTCTCCACGGTGTGCGGCAGCAGCGGGACCATCGCCCTGAGCGCGTTGTCCTCGCCCTGCGTGAAGGTGGTTTCGATGCCGGAGCCGGAGTAGTTGAGCACGCGCACTTTGGGGAACAAGCGCGCGTTCAGCCGCTCGGCCGCCTTGGCCAGATCCAGCTTGATGACCTCGGAGGGACACGATCCGACCAGAAAAAGCGTCGAGATATCCGGACGACGTTCGAGAAGCTGCACGCACAGCCGGTCGAGTTCCTCGTTGGCATCCGCGAGGCCGGCGAGATCCCGATCCGTCAGTATCGCGGTACCGAAGCGCGGCTCCGCGAAGATCATCACCCCGGCGGCAGACTGGATAAGATGGGCGCAAGTGCGGGAACCAACCACTAGAAAAAACGCATCCTGCAGCTTTCGATGCAACCAGATGATCCCGGTGAGACCGCAGAAAACCTCGCGCTGACCCCGTTCGCGCAGCACCGGGAACTCGCGGTGTACGGTCGACGGGCGGGTGCAGAACGTGGACGGCCGCGCGCTCATTCCGCCAATCCCCGGATCCGGGAGGGGTCGGCGCCGGGCGCGGCGCGCTCGCGCCGCGCGGCCCTCAGCTTGAGCAAGAACTGCGTCGCGTTGACCAAGTACGCCGCGTAGGCCGCCAGCGCGAGTAGCATCTGCTGGCGCACATCCATCGCCGCGGTGAGCAGCGCCCCGAGGTAGGCCGTGTGCAGCGCCAGGACGAGCATGCTGAAGACGTCCTCCCAGAAAAACGGGCGCGCAAAGAGGTAAACGCCGAAGACATCCTTCTCCCAGATCGATCCGGTCACCATGATGGTATAGAGGACGAAGGTCTTGGCCACGACCGAGACAGTCGCGGCCGCGAGTCCCTCGCCAGTGGCGAGGTACCGCACGACCAGACAGAGGCTGACGATGAAGACGGCGAACTGCAGCGCCGCGAGCGCCCCCTGAACCAGAGTCCATGGCGAGGCATCGCGCCGCCGGCGCTCCTCCGGGGTGTAGAGGCGCGGGTAGCTGTTGGATTCCGGCGACCGATGACGAAACATCGCGTGACTCTCCGCGCTTTCCGTATGAGTCGAATGTAGACTGGCGGGGCGCAGGTGTCAATTGCGCTAGACGTCAGGCAGATTTGACAACTTTGGGTGCGGGGTCGATGATTACTCGGGGGGGTTCATCCGCCATTTTTGTGGCAGAATCGACCGGAGGGAGAACCGTGCTTTTCCGGAGGGTCGACGCGGCACCGCAACATAGAAACCGACAATCAAGCGGACACCAATCCGCAATGACAACAAGTTAGGGGAGAAGGCAATGGCCAGCTTGAGACAGCAGGACGCCACCCCAGGATGCTGGCAGCATCCCGCGAAAGCCCACAGCGACGGAAGCCCGGGTGCACCGGAGCTTTGCGCCGGCACTGACGAGAGCGAAAGCCAACTCGCCCGCCTCGTCAGTACGATAGAAGGGGAGATCATCCCCCGGCTGATGCTGGCCCACAGGGCCGACGTGGGCATCCCCCCAGACACGATCGCGGATTGCGCAACCTTCAAAGCTGCCGACGTCGAGGAGTTCACGCGGCTGGTGTTGACGCACGATGCGGACATCGCATTGTCCTTCCTCACGGCGACCAGGCTGCGCGGCGCATCGATGGAGAATGTGTTTCTGAACCTGCTGGCGCCGTCGGCGCGCAAGCTCGGAGATTGGTGGAACGCGGACCTCTGCGATTTCACCGAGGTTACTCTCGGCCTGCTGCGCCTGCATCAGATCCTGCATGCGCTCAGCCCGGTCTTCGAGAACGAATTGGAGCACCGGGGCATGGGACCGCGGGCGTTGCTCGTGCCCACACCCGGAGAGCAGCATATGTTCGGCGTCGCGATGGTGGCGGAATTCTTCCGGCGCGGCGGTTGGTACGTGTGTGACGAGCCGGTGGCGACCAGCGAGGAGCTGCTCGCGCTGGTTCGCGGCGAATGGTTCGATGTGATCGGATTGTCGTTGAGCTGCGCCACACGGCTCGACGGGCTGGCCCGGATCATCCACGGCATACGTCAGAAATCGCGCAATCGCGACGTCGGCGTGCTCGTGGGCGGCAAGGCTTTCCTCGATAATCCGGACGCTGTTGCGTTGGTCGGGGCAGACGCGATGGCGCATGACGGTCGGATGGCCGTAATTCAGGCCCAGAATATCCTTGGGTTGCTGGCCATACGTGGCAGATGACTTTTACCATTGCGGGGGGACAAGATTCGGCGATGGAGGCAGTACGCAAATTCAAGGCCCCGAAAAAATCATTTGGAGACCTGGACGCAGAGGCTGCCGCAGCCCTGCTCACGGCAGCCTGTGATGTTGCCCTCGTGCTCGACAGCAAGGGTGTAATCCGTGACCTGGCTTTCGGCAGCGAGGACCTTTTGTTGGAAGGTTACGGCGGCTGGATCGGACGGCCCTGGGCATCGACCGTCACCGTCTAGAGCCGTCCCAAGGTAGAAGCGCTGCTGCGTGAAGCGGCCTCGGCCGCGGCGCCGCGTTGGCGACAGGTGAATCATCCCTCGGCGCGCGGCGCCGACGTGCCCGTGCTCTACTCCATGGTGCCGGTCGGGACCAAGGGCCGGATGGTGGCGATCGGTCGGGATCTTCGCGCCATCGCGTCACTGCAGCAGCAGCTCGTCGGCGCCCAGCAATCGATGGAGCGCGACTACTCCCGCCTCCGGCAGACCGAAACCCGCTACCGGCTGCTCTTCCAGATCGCTGCCGAGGCGATATTGATCGTCGACGCCTCCTCGCAGAAGGTCATCGAGGCCAACCCGGCCGCGATCGAACTGCTGGCCACGACTGCGAAGAACATCGTCGGCCGCTCCTTTCCCGAAGGCTTCGATGCCGACAGCACGCGGGCGCTTCAGCGCATGCTCGCTTCCATACGCGCAACCGGCAGGGCCGATGAATTGCGGGTGCGTCTGGCAGAACGCAAGACCGAATTCACCGTATCGGCGTCGTTGTTTCGCCAGGAGAACGCTGAGCACGTCCTCGTGCGCCTGTCGCCGCTGGCCGCCGGCACCTCGACCGCGTTGGTGAGCGGCAATCGATCGAAGCTGCTGGAAGTAATCGATCAGTCCCCCGATGGCTTCGTCGTCACCGGTCCGGATGGAAAGATACTCACCGCCAACCGCGCCTTTCTCGACATGGCACAGCTCGCGACCGAAGAGCAGGCGCGCGGCGAATCGCTCGAGCGATGGCTGGGAAGGCCGGGCGTGGATCTCGGCGTGCTGGTGGCGAACCTGCGCCAGCACGGTTCCGTTCGGATGTTCGCCACCACGCTGCGTGGCGAGT
>CAZTPK010000315.1:0-3401 GCA_964614765.1 uncultured Gammaproteobacteria bacterium | reverse complement strand
GTACTCGAGCTGCTTCTCACGCCAACGCGCCGCGAACTGCGGGGCGTGCTCGCCGAGGACGGGGCGCAGCCGATCGGTCACGCCGGCGGTGTCGACCAGCGTGCCGTAGATGTCGAAGGCGATCGTGACGGCCACGCGCGCATGCTAGCACCGCGGGACGCCGCGGAACCGCGCGCCTCGCCGCGCGCGTGCGCAGCCGGAGCGTCGTCGCCCCCGGGAGCCGACGCCGTTTCGCGCCGGCGCTCTCAGTTCTCCCGCGCGAACAGCGCCGTCCAGAAGATCTCGCAGCCGCCGCCGTGGCGGGTGGCCAGCGCGACGCCGATGTCGTCGGCATCGGCGGACAGCATGTTCTCGCGGTGTCCGGCGCTGCCCATCCAGCTGGCGACGATGCGTTGCGGCGAGTCCTGTCCGCAGCCGATGTTCTCGGCCACGTAACGCCAGCGGTATCCCTCGCGCGCCACGCGCTCGTCGGGTCCGCTGCCGTCGGAACCCTGGTGGGCGAAGAAATCGCCGCCCGCCATGTCGATGCTGTGGTTCGCGGCCGCGTCCGTCAGCCGCGGATCGGGTTTCAGCGGCGGCAGGCCCGCGCGTGCGCGCTCACCATTGATGAGGTCGATGACCTCCTGCTCGACGGGCGCGATCGCGAGCGGCCGCGTCGCGTGCGACTCGACTGCCGGGCTGCGGGCGCCGTCGTATTCCGCCCGGGCGTGGGCACTGGCGATGATCGCCGCGAGCGAGAGGGCGCAGGCGAGAGCCGGGAGGCCGACGCCCATGCCGCGTGCGCCCGCCCTCAGCGGACCTCCTCGACCTTCACCCATATGCCGCGCGTCTCCCCGCCGCGCTGGCGGGTGCTGGTGAGGTTGACGTTGTCGGCGCGCTCGAAGCCCTCGTTGGACCCGCCGACGCGGATCCACTCGCCCAGCCGCCCGCTCACCTGGGCCTGGGCCTGCTGCCGGTCGATGGTGTACTCGCCGCGCTGGTCGAAGCGATCCAGCTGCGGGGCGATGTCGAGGGTGACCTGGCTGCCGCTCACGCGCGGCACCACGTAGAAGCCGCGATTGGCGTCCTGGTACTGGATGCTGTCCTGCACGCTCGTGCCGCCGGGCCCGACGTACACGTCGCGCGTCGGCACCGGCAGCGATTCGCCGGTCTGGATCCAGGCGGGCTGGCCCTCCAGCGCGGTCACGAAGTGCGAGTTGTAGCTGTCGGAACTGCCGCGCGTGCTGTAGGTGCGGTACTGCACGCTGGCGTCCTCGGTGCCGATGCCGACGGTGGCGCCGCCGCGGCCGGCATCGGGCAGGCGGGCGCGCACGTCGCCGGCGCGGCCGGTGGCCGAGATGGCGTCCTGGCGAGCCTCGAGGCTGTCGGCCACGTCCTGGCGCACCGTGATGCGCAGCTGGCGCGGCGGGCGGTCGATGCTCGCGAGCACGCCCTTGAGCTGTTCGATGTTCCCGGGCGTGGACTTGATGATGAGCTGGTTGTTCATGCCGGTGACGGTTCCGCCCGGCGTCACCAGCGGTTCGAGCACCGGCACCACGTCGCTGACCAGGGCGTGCCGCAGCGGGATCACCTCCATGACCATCTCCTCCTGCGCCTGCGCGCAGGCGCCCGCTGCCACGAGAAGCGCGGTCAGCAGCGCGCGTAGGAGGCTCACAGGCTCAGCCTCCGGAAGTTCTGGTCGATCAGCCCATGGTCCCACAGTCCGTCGAAGCGCCGCGCGAGTTCGCGGACGTAGGCGCGCTCGTTGAAATGGGCGATGCCTTCGTAGCGGTCGGCGAGCCTGCGATGTATGTAGCCGGCATCGTCGGCGATCAGCATGGCCTCGTTGAAATCGCGGTCCTCGATGCCCGGCACGCGCACGTGTATGTAGGTGGGGAGCTCGTGGGCCAGCAGCAGGAGCTGGTGGCCGCGCGTGTACAGCTGCTCGGGCTGCAGCACCAGCAGGCGTACGCGCGCGAAGCGGCTGCTGAGCGCCAGCGCCTTCACGGCGTTGGCGAACTCGACGTTGTCGAACACGTGCGGGTCCAGCGCCCGCCCGCAGATGTCGAGGGTGCGCCGGCACTGCAGGGCGAGCGCGGTGCCGATCGCGCGCACCTCCTCGCTGCTCCCGCAGGACAGTCTCTCGCCGGCCTTGCCCAGCGATTGCGTGCTCAGATCCATAGCCCCTCCCCATCGCGGCCCGCCGTGGCGGCGGCGCGGGGAGCATGATTGCACAAGCGGGCCGCGCTCACGGGAAACGCAGATACCCTTTGTTATGCAATTCACAGAGCAATTGCACGAATCCTGGACGCTGCCGTTCCCGCGCGAGATCCGTGTACGGGAAGCGCCGGCGGCCGCTGAGCAGCGCGCCGGCGAACGCCAGCGGCCGCGGCAGCGCGAACGCCTGCCCGTCGGCATACAGCGTGCAGGTGCGGCCCCGGGCGATGTGCGCGAATCGGCAGCGGTCATCGCGCAGCAGTGTGCCGCGCCGGGCCCAACGGGCGCTGAACTGATCCGGGGTGAGCGGGCGTCGTGGCGGATCGGCGTGGCGCCACGGTCCGCTCTCGGTGAGATAGCGTCCCAGCCAGTCGTCCAGTCCCGGCTCCGCGCGTTTCAGGGCGCGGACCATGCGCCGGACGCGCCGGCGCGCCTCGGCGCTGATCTCCCCGGGGGCCGACTGCAGGCGCAGGCCCGGGTCTTCGTAGCGCGACTCGGGATCGAGCGTAGCGGCGACGTGGTCCGCGTAGGCGGTGACGAGGTCCCGCTGCGAGGGCGCGCGGAAGCCTATCGAGTAGGTCATGCAGCTGCCCTCGGCGATGCCGTAGTGCGCCACGCCCGGCGGCAGGTACAGCATGTCCCCCGGCTCGAGCAGCCATTCCTGGCTGGCGTGAAAGTCCCCAAGGATCCGCAGGTCGAGTCCGGGCACCCAGTCCCCGGCGGTCTGGCGGCGATCGCTCAGCTTCCAGCGTCGCCGGCCCTCGGCCTGCAGCAGAAAAACGTCGTAGCTGTCCACGTGCGGGCCGACGCTGCCGTGATCGACGGCGTAGGAGATCATCAGGTCGTCCACGCGCCAGGCCGGGATGAAGTCGAAGTGCTCGAGCAGATCGCCGGCGGCCCGCACGACCTTGTCGACGTCGGTGACCAGCAGGGTCCAGTGAGTCCGCGGCAGCCGGCGGAAGTCCGCGGGCGAGAGCGGACCGTGGACCACCTGCCACGGCCGGGCCCCGCCCTTCTCGATGACCAGCCGGGAATGGACGTCGTCCTCGCAGGCCAGCCCGGCGAGCTCCTCGGGAGTGAGCATGGGGCGGAGATCGGGCATGGCGCCTCTGACCAGAAGCGGCTTTTTCTGCCAGTGCCGGCGCAGGAAGGTGCCGATGCGCAGACCGCCCAGCAACGAGGCCGGACGCGGCAATGGGTCCCGC
>CAZTPK010000314.1:0-3421 GCA_964614765.1 uncultured Gammaproteobacteria bacterium | reverse complement strand
CGGCTGGGATGATCGACCTTTTGCACCTCGATGTGCAACTCATCCTCGGCGGTGTCGAAGATCAGGTAACCGCTGTCGACCGGGTCCAGCGACGTCCGGATCCGGTAGCCGAGCGCCCGCCTCCAGAACTCGGCGGCGGCGGCCAGGTCCTCGATCTGACAGTCGATGATGATCCCCCCGAGCTGGCTGTGGTGCATGGCGTTCCTCCGCCGGTGTCGAGTCAGGGTCTGCGGACGCGCTCGAGCTCGACCTCGAGCGTGCCGCTCGGCAACGCCGAACTGGACGTGGTTTCCCTGCGTTCGGACCTCACCAGGCCGACACCAGGGGCGTACCAGTCCACCTGCTCGACCCTGATCTCCGCCAGGCCCACCTGCTTGCGGACCTCCGCCAGCGTGCTGCCGCTCGCACGGACGCGCAGGCAGCCGCGGAATTCACCGGCGGGGACCCGGACCGTGTCCGTCACGCTCTCAAGGGCGTAGAGGAGCGGCACGTCGGCCTCGATCCTGTACAGCGCGCCGGCGGCGTGGCTGGTGACCTCGAGTACCCGCGTGCGCGTGTCTCCCCTCCAGGTCGCGCCGACGGCGAGGCTGGCGGGCAGCACCGTCTGCGGCATGGCATACCGGCGCGGTTCCTCGCCCTCGGCCGACTCGCCCACGCGTTGCACGCCCTGCGCGCCCTGCGTGTACAGGACGGTCGTGCCGCCGGGGCTGCGGCGCGGGATGGTGCGCACGCCGGCGAGGTCGTAGGCAGGCAGGTTGGTGACCAGGTGCTTGCCCGGCCGCGGCCCGTCCGCGGTCACGATCCGCATCGCGTACTGCCATTCCCAGCCGGGATGCAGCGGGAAATACTCCTGCGCCGGCCGCCCGCAGCCGGCGAGCAGCACGATGGCGAGCGGCAGGAGCAGGCGGTGGCCGCGCCCCTTTCGCCGCGGCGCGGGATTCAATGGCCACCTGCGCTCAGACCCATAGCATCTGCCCGGTCTCGAAGCGGTGCGTGATGAGCGGATGGCAGGGGAAGATGCGTATGCGGTAGCTGCGCAGTCCCGATTCGCGCGGCTTCAGGCGCGTGCGGTAGAGGGTCTCACCGTGCTCGTTGGTGCCCTCGGGCATCAACAGCACGGAGGTCGCCGGGCAGAACTCTCCCCGCGCGTCCTCGCTGCCCAGTTGCAGTTCCACCCACACGTCCCCGGCGGCGAGCTGTCCCAGCCGGGCGGCGACGGTGACCTGGGTCTCCTCGCCCAGGGTGAGCCGAGGGCGGGCCTGCTCGAGCAGGCGCACACCGACCTGCGGCCAATGCGCTGCGATCCGGCCTTTCCATTCCGCCAGCTCGCGCGCCGCGGCATGACCCTCGGCGGCGAACAGCGCCTGCTGGCGCGCCGCCGGGGCGTAGAACTTGCGCACGTATTCCAGGAACATGCGCTCGGAGTTGTAGCGGGGCAGTATCGAGCGCATCGACGCCTTCGCCATCCGCACCCAGTCGGCGGGAAAGGCGTGGCTGTCGCGGCGGTAGAACAGCGGCAGGACCTCGTTCTGGATGAGGTCGAGCAGGTCCTGGGCCTCCAGCCGATCGCGGTGCTCCCTGGCGGTCTCCGGGCTGTGCGGCGCGATCGCCCAGCCGTTGCCGCCGTCGTAGCCCTCGCCCCACCAGCCGTCGAGGATGCTCAGGTTGAGCACGCCGTTGATGCCGGCCTTCATGCCCGAGGTGCCGCTCGCCTCGAGCGGATACTCCGGCACGTTCAGCCACACGTCCACGCCGGTCACCAGCCGCCGCGCCAGTCCGATGTCGTAACCCTCCACCAGGACGATGCGCCCCTCGAACTCCGCCCGCTGCGTGTACTCGTGTACGGTGCGGATCAGCGCCTGGCCGGCGCCGTCGTGCGGGTGCGCCTTGCCGGCGAAGATGATAATCGCGGGTCGCTGTGGATCGTTGAGGATGCGCGCCAGCCGCTCGGGATCCTGGAACAGCAGCGCGGCGCGCTTGTAGGTCGCGAAGCGGCGCGCAAAGCCCATGATGCACACGTCGTTGTCCGGATCCAGATAGCGGGTGCGGCGCTCGATCTCCGACTGGCTGCAGCCGTTGCGCTGCAGCTGCGGCACGAGACGCTGGCGCAGGTCCCTGATGAGGTCGTAGCGCAGCAGCTGGCGTGTGCTCCAGAACGTGGCGTCGGGCAGGTCGTCGATGCGCTGCCAGAACGCGGGGTTGCGCAGCTCGTTGCGCCACTGGCTGCCCCAGCGCAGGTCGAAGAGGTTGCTCCACGCCGGCGCCAGGAACGTTGGGACGTGTATGCCGTTGGTGACGTAGTCGAGCGGATTCTCGGCTGGATCGATCTGCGGCCAGATGTAGCTCTCGGTGCGCGATGCCACGGTGCCGTGGATGCGGCTCACGCCGTTGTGAAAGCGGGATCCGCGCAGCGCCAGCGCCGTCATGTTGAAACCGCCGTGATTCGCCGGACTCGCGCCCAGGGCCAGGAACTGCTCCTCGGTGGCGCGCAGCTGCGGTATGTAGGCGCCGAAGTACTCGAGCATCATCGCGCGCTCGAAGATGTCGTGACCGGCGGCGACCGGCGTATGGGTGGTGAAGACGGTGCCGGCGGCGACCTGCTCCAGCGCGGTGCTGAAATCCATCCCGGCCTGCGCGAGCTCGCGCATCCGCTCGAGGATCTGAAAGGCGGCGTGCCCCTCGTTGATGTGCCAGACCGGGGGGTTCAGCCCGATGCTGCGCAATGCGCGCACGCCGCCTATCCCGAGCACGATCTCCTGCTGGATGCGTGTATGCCGGTCGCCCCCGTACAGGGCCTCGGTGATGCGGCGGTCCTCCGGGAGGTTGACATCGACGTCGGCGTCGAGCAGCAACAGGCGGATGTGGCCGACGCGGGCCTGCCAGAGATTGAGCTGCAGCGCGCGCTGCGGCAGGTCCACGCGCACGCGCCGCTGCGCGCCGGAGGCGTCGAGGACCGGCGTCACCGGCAGGTCGATGAAATCGATGGGGCGGTTGCGCAGCTGCTGGTTACCGTGGCCGTCGATCATCTGATCGACGTAACCGCTGCGGTAGAGCAGGCCGACGGCGATGAACGGTGCGCCGAGATCGGTGGCGGCCTTGCAGTGATCGCCGGCCAGGATGCCCAGCCCGCCCGAGTAGATGGGCACGCTCTCGTGAAATCCGAACTCGGCGCAGAAGTAGGCGATGAGGTCGTGTGCGGGGTCCAGCTGACGGCTGATCTCGGCGTCCGGCTCCTTGGCCATGTAGGTGTCGTACTCGGACAGCACCCCCTTGTAGTCCTGCAGGAAGACCAGGCTCGCGGCGGCCTCGTCGAGCGTCTCCTGCGACACCCGCCGCAGGAATACCCGCGGGTTGTGCCCGCACTCGTGCCACAGCGCGCGATCGAGATTCGCGAACAGCAGCCGCGTGCGCCGGTTCCAGC
>CAZTPK010000313.1:2396-3423 GCA_964614765.1 uncultured Gammaproteobacteria bacterium | reverse complement strand
TCTGAAGCGTCTGGCACAGGAGCGTCGGAGCAACGCGTAGTCCTGCACCCGGGTCAGGCGGGGGGCGTCGCCCCTCGCCCCCCTTCGCCGGACGGGAGGGAATCCGCTTGGGTGTCCCGCTGACGAAGGAGTTCGTCGCCGCGGTCCGGAATGCCGGCGACATCGTCCGTTTGGTCGGAGATTACGTGGCCCTCAAGCCTGCCGGGAGCCGGCACAAGGGCCTGTGTCCCTTCCACCAAGAAAAGACCCCGTCGTTCTCGGTCGACCCCGAACGTGGCCTCTTTTATTGTTTCGGCTGCCAGGCCGGCGGAGACGTCTTCCGCTTCGCCATGATGATCGAGCAGATCGAATTCCCGGAGGCGGTCGAGTTCCTGGCACGCCGGTGGGGAGTCCCGCTTCCGACCGCCGACAACCCCAAGGACCGGATCCGGAGGCGCGTCCTGGAGGCCGGGGAGGTGGCGGAGGCCTGGTTCCGTGCACGGCTCGACGATCCGGCGGACGGCCGGATGGCGCGCGAATACCTGCGGCGGCGGGGGATCGCCGACGCGACCCGCGAGGCGCTCGGTCTCGGGTACGCCCCGGACGACTGGCAACGGCTTCTCGACCATCTCGTCGGGAAGCGGTTCCGGCCCGAGGAGGTCGAGGTGGCGGGGCTCGCGCTTCGGCGGAAGACCGGGGACGGACACTACGACCGGTTCCGGGACCGGTTGATCTTCCCGATCCGCGACCTGTATGGCCACGTGGTCGCGTTCGGGGGGCGCGCTCTCGGAGACGGCGAGCCGAAGTACCTGAACTCTCCCGAGACTCCCGCGTATGTGAAGGGGGAGCACCTCTACGGGCTCGATATCGCCAAAGAAGCGGTGCGCAGGGAGGGGTTTGCCATCCTGGTCGAGGGGTACTTGGACCTGGCTGCGGTCCGTCAGGCGGGCTTCGACAACGTCGTCGCCTCGCTCGGCACCGCGCTGACTCCGGCCCAGGCACGGCTCCTCGCCCGCACGACGCAGCGGGTCGTCGTCGCCTACGACGG
>CAZTPK010000313.1:0-2386 GCA_964614765.1 uncultured Gammaproteobacteria bacterium | reverse complement strand
CGCCCCCCGGGCGGGGGTGGCGGCGGCCGGGCGCGCGGTCGACTCTCTCCTCGGGCAGGGGCTGGAGGTGCGGATCGCCGACCTCCCGGGGGGGTGCGATCCCGACGACCTGATCCGGACCCGCGGCGCCGACGAATTCGCAGCGGCGATTCACGGGGCGCCGGGTTGGTTCGAGTTCTTGCTCAGGAGCGAATCGCGCTCGCGGGACCTCGCGCGGACCGAGGAGAAGGTCGCGGCGGTCAACGCTCTCCTTCCGCGACTCGTGCGGCTCGGCGCGATCGAGCGTTCCGAGTGGGCCGGGAGGATGGCCGACGCGCTCGGCCTCGACGAGGCGATTGTCCTTCAGGAGCTTCGCGCCGCGGTGCGCGAGGCGAGACCCTCGATCCGCGGGCGGGCGACGTCGAGCGAGGCGCCACGTCCGGTCGACCTCCGCCTCGTGGCGGTCCTTCTGGAAAGCGCGGCCGCTCGGCGGCGGCTCCGAACGGAGCTCGAACCGGACGACTGGTCGGGAAGCGGGGCCGCCCGAGTCGTCTCGACGATCCTGAAGCTCGACGACGAAAACGGTAGCGTGGAGTACCCGGACGTATTCGCCGCGCTCGAGACGGACGCGGACCGCGATCTCTTGACGCGGGCGGCGTTCCGGGAAGGGGGCGGCCGGGACCTCGGCGAGTCGGAGTGGGAGGCCTGCGCCGAGGCCCTTCGGAAGGAACGGCTCCTGCGGGAGGGCAGGGCGACGCAGCAGGCGCTCGCCCGCTCCGAAGACTCCGCAGTGGACGACCTCCTGGTCCGGAGAATGCAGATCGCGAGGCAGATCGACACCATGTCCTGAAACGGCGGGAATCGCCGCCGACCGAGGAGCGCAGAGCGCAACCGATGGCGAAGAAGAAGAGAGAGAAGCTCACGGGTGTGGAAGAACGGTTCGACGAGATCCGGCAGCTCGTGTCCGCCGGACGCGAGAGGGGATGGCTCTCGTACGAAGAGATCAACGACTCGCTTCCCGATGAGGTCAGCTCGTCGCCGGAGGATCTCGAGGAGGTGTTTTCGCTCTTCGAGACCCACGGCATCACCCTCGTCGACTCGGACGGCCGGGAGCCCATCCCCGGAATGGAAGAGGGGAACGGGCGGAAAGGGATCGCCCCCAAGATCCTCAAGGAGTCCAAGGACGAGGACGGAAAGAGCGAACCGGTGGGGGGACCTCTCGAGAAGACGAACGACCCGGTCCGGATGTACCTGCGAGAGATGGGGACGGTCCCGCTGCTCACGCGCGAGGGGGAGGTCTCGATCGCCCGCCGCATCGAGCGCGGCGAGCGGATCGTTCTGAAGGCGCTCTCGCGGAGCACCTGGGTCCTCGGGGAGATGAAGGAGCTCGCGGAGCGAATCCGGAAGAAGGAACTCTCTCCGAATCTCTTCGTCGCGACCGACGAGGACGAAGACCAGCCCCAGCGCCGCCTCGAGCGGGCGAAGGGGGTCATCGGCCGCATCTCGCGCCACGCGGCGCAAATCGAGAAAGAGTCGGGCCGACTGGGCCGGCTGACGAAGGGAGGGAGGGCCCACCGGGCCCTCAACTTCAAGATCGCGCGGCTCCGGGTGAAGGTGGCCCGCGAGTTCCGCGATTTACGGCTGACCCCGGCCCAGGTCGAGTACCTCGCGCGGACGGTCGTGGACGCCGACGCAAAGATCCGGCGCCACGAACGGAACATCCAGGATCTCTCCGCGAAGATGAGGTCGTTCCGAGACCCTGCGCTCAAGAAAGAGATCCGCCGAAAGGTCGACGGCCTGAGGAAGGACATCCAGGGGATCGAGGCCGAGATGAGGTGCTCCCGCGAGGAACTCCGCGACGTCGGCGCGGCGATCCATCGCGGAATCCGCCAGGCGAAGAAGGCGAAGAGCGAACTGGTCGAGGCGAACCTCCGGCTCGTCGTCTCGATCGCGAAGAAGTACACGAACCGCGGCCTGCAGTTCCTCGATCTGATTCAGGAGGGGAACATCGGCTTGATGAAGGCGGTGGATAAGTTCGAGTACCGCCGCGGGTACAAGTTCTCCACGTACGCCACGTGGTGGATCCGGCAGGCGATCACCCGGGCGATCGCCGACCAGGCGCGCACGATCCGCATCCCGGTCCACATGATCGAGACGATCAACAAGCTGATCCGGACTTCCCGCGCCCTGGTGCAGGAACTCGGCCGCGAGCCTTCCCCCGAGGAGATCGCGAAGAAGATGGGGATCCCCGTCCAAAAAGTCCGCAAAGTCCTCAAGATCGCGCAGGAGCCGATCTCCCTCGAGACGCCGATCGGCGAGGAGGAGGACAGCCACCTCAAGGATTTCATCGAAGACCGCTCGGCGACCTCCCCCGTCGACGCGGTCATCCAGCTGAACCTGAGGGAGC
>CAZTPK010000312.1:0-3424 GCA_964614765.1 uncultured Gammaproteobacteria bacterium | reverse complement strand
TCCGCCTTCAGGCGCCTCTTCATGTCGGCGTATGCGGTTTCGATCAGCTTCGTCAATGCCGCGGCATCGACATCACGCCCGGGGCTCAGCTTTACATGGCGCATGAACTTGCCGGCGCCTTCCAACAGCCCCTCGGGATCGGCAATCTCGGCGCCGCGAAAAAGGCCGACGTTGACGTGAGTGTCGAAGGCGTTCACATAGCCGAAGGCCGCGTCGCCCACGCACGTGGTCGGATGACCGTCATGCAGCAACTCCCGAACGTCGTGTCCGCAGGCGCGCATGACCTCGAACCAGCGCCGCGCTATCGCCCCCAATTCACTCGCATGCGCACTCATCCAGACCTCGACGGCCGGATCCCGCTCGACCGAAGTCGGGAACCGCATAAGCCGGCTCATGGCGATGGCATTGCGACGCGGGGCCAGGCGCCTGGGATAGCGAGTCGCGTGGTCCGCAGCGCCGTATCGCCGCTCGGCCGCGGCGACCGCCACAGGTCGACCCGCCTCGCCGCCTCGAGCGGAGCGTCAGGCGCCGGCGTCAACACGGCGTCATTCCGGAATTTCCGGTTCGACCAGTGTGGCGAACTGTGCGAGCGACTCCTGCCACCCGAGGTAGCACATCTCCAGTGGAATGACCTCGGGGATGCCTTCCTGCAGGATCGAGAGTTCGGTGCCGCAGGACACCGGCTCGAACCTCGCCGTGACCTGGAGAACCCCTGGAAGGTTCGGGTCGTCGAAGCTGTCGGTGTACCGGACCAGCCGGTTGGGCACCAACTCCAGGTACTCCCCGCCGAAGGCGTGCGTATTGCCGTTCGAGAAGTTGCGGAAGGACATCCTGAAGCTGCCGCCGACGACGGCTTCGAATTGATGCACGGTGCAGGTAAAGCCGTACGGCGGCAGCCACTTGGCCAGCGCATCGGCCTCGGTAAAGGCTCGGTAAAGCCTCTCGGGCCTGGCGCGTAGGACGCGGTGCAGGCGAACGCTGCGGACAGACATGATCGGACTCCTTCTCGGGCTGTGGAGGCTGCGAAGTGGCAGTCTCGGGACCTACGACGAACGGACCGCCCGCGTTTCGACAGTGTCGGTCCACCGATACCGCCAGGGATCGAAGCAAGCCGATCCCCCGCAGACCCCGATGCCGACGACGCCGACAAGCCGACCGCCCGCGTGCAGGCCCGGGAGAGCGAAGGGCTGGGCCACCTCACCTGAACCGAATGGTCATGAGCAGTTCTCCGGGCGCAGCCTCCTCTTGCACCGCCTGGATCTCCGACGGCGGAGCCTTGCACGAACCCTTCTCCCACAGCCGACGGGCAATCGGCGATCCAACTGCAGCGACGACGGTATCGAACACAAAGTAGTTTCTCACCTCGGGCGCGGCCTCCATGACGGCCTTCAGACCCTCTGCCATCACCTTCACCGAGTCTTCGAAGGTGTACTTGTCGTCCGGCTCGTAGCCGCAGTGCCGCGCCTCGAACAGCCAGTCGTGGACGATGTACGCTGGAGCATAGCCCCAGGGCGAGTAGCCTTCGATACCCCATAGAAAGCGAGGAATGGACCCTCCATCCGTGTACATCGCTCCGGGCCGGATCCTTGTGCCGTCCTGCCGCACCAGTGTAAACGGTTCATCCTTGTTCGGGAGGAACAGGAAGTAGTCGTTCTTCACCCAGCGAACTTCCAGAGCGCCGGTGAGCTTGGCCGGCGCGGTGTCTCGATATGGCTGCGAGGCGCATCCGGCCAGTGCAAGACTGACCGGGACGAGAGCAAGTGCGCGCATTCCAGCCTCCTCGGGTTCGCATGGTGGCCTAACGGGCCTGCAGAAGAAGTCTCTCCGAAAAGCTTAGCACCGTCCCTCCATGCAATCAGCCGCTCGAGTCAGGGCCGCGGGGTGTGAATCGTCGCAGTCATCGTGGCCCTGCGGCCGTGCCGTGCATTCTCGATGGTCTTGGTCATCCCGGATCCGCGCTTGTCCTGGGATACCGATGCCGCTAACCGATGTTGTGCACCGGACAGCGGGGCAGACACTGCGCGTTGACCCTCTGGCGGTCTCGTAGCATGAATCGTTGCAAGCCCTGCGCGCTGCATCGGCGGAGTTGGGATGGGAGATGAAACGAAACACAGCCGAGAAGGGCAGAATGGCCGCGGGTGCGGCCCCAAGGCGGCCTTCCCGCGGGGAAGCCATTCGACGGGCCGCACGCGCGTGCAGTACCAACTGAAGTCATGAACCGGACGGAGCCTCTTGGCGCCCGCCTCGCGCCTCCGCCCCTCCACCGTGCTGGCGATGCGTTATGATGCCCCCCGGGCGCCGCCGACGAGCTGCGGGTCCCGGCAGCGATGACCGCGCAGGTACCGATAATACTCATACAACTGGTGCTGCTCCCTGTCCTGTACTACCTCGGGGCGGAGATCAGCCTAGCACTCGCGGTAACGACGCCGGAGGTGCTGGTGATCCTCTGGGTGCCGAACAGCCTGCTGCTGACGGCACTCTTTCATTTCCAGCTCCGCCGTTATGCGGCGTTCGCGGCGATGATCATCCTGGCCGAGATCGCGGCCGATTATCAGACCTACTCGCTCAGCGAGTCGATCCTGTTCGGCGCCACGAACCTGATCGAGGTCACTATCGCCTACCTGCTGCTGAGGCGTTGGCGCTTCGATACCCGATTCGATGCGACAGGCGACCTGTGGAAATTCCTCATGGCAGGCCCCGTCATCGGCGCATTCGTTTCGGCATGCGCCGCCGCCACGCTGCACCATTATTCTCGTGGCGGCGAGAGCGATTTTTCCGAGTACCTGCGGATCTGGTGGCTCGGCGACGGTCTCGGCCTGCTGATCCTCACGCCGCTGTTCCTCAGCATATGGCCGCCGACTCCTGGCGCGCCCGCGGAGCGCGCGGAGCTCAAATGGTACGACGGCGTCGCGATATTCGGCGCCCTGGTCGTCTTGGGCGCCTTCCTCCTGTCCGACCGGGGTATGTTCCACGGCATCAGCGTCCGTCCGGTCCTGCTGGTGCCGCTGGCCGTGTACGCGGCGGCGCGATTCAGCATACGCACGACAACACTGGTGATGGCCGCCATCGCGTTCGTCGTGCTGCTCGTCACCAGGAACGGCCAGCAGCCCTTCGGGGATCTGCCGGTCCACGACACGGCGGTGTGGGCCCAGGAGCTCCTGTTCAGCATGGCCATCATCTCGATAGGGCTGGCGGCGCTCCTATCGCAGCTACGCGCGAACCGCCGCGAGCTGGAGACGCGCGTGCAGCAGCGCACCGCGCAGCTGCAGGCCGCGAATGCGCGGCTCGAGACGCTGGCCGTCACCGACGCGCTGACGGGTCTGCCCAATCGCCGCGCCCTCTCCGATCTCTTCAGGCGGGAGATCGAACGCGCGCAGCGGCACCGGCGCGACCAGGCGGTCATCAAGTTCGACGTCCATCACAT
>CAZTPK010000311.1:0-3432 GCA_964614765.1 uncultured Gammaproteobacteria bacterium | reverse complement strand
CTCATCTACTGCAAGCCGCGTCAGGAGGGGCTGGCCGCGAAGAACCTCGAGCGGCAGGGCTACGAGGTCTATCTGCCCATGCTGCGGCAGCGCCGCCGGAGTCGGAAAACTGCCGGCTGGTTTGTGGTACCCATGTTCCCCCGTTATCTGTTCATCCACCTCGACCAGGGAAGCGACAACTGGAAGCCGATTCGCTCGACGATCGGGGTGTCGCGGCTGGTTGTTTTCGGTGACGTTCCGGCGCGGGTGCCGGACGCCTTCATCGCTGCGCTGAGGGCGCAAGCGGGCGAAAATGGCATCCACGAGTCCGGCCCGGGCGGATTCGAGCCCGGTGAGACAGTGATGATCGTAGGCGGACCAATGGCGGGCTACGAGGCGGTATTCAAGGCGACAACCGCGAAAGAGCGGGTCCTGTTGCTCCTGAGGATCGCGGGTCGTACAGTCTCGGTAAGCCTGCGATCCGAGGATGTTGCACGTCTTGAGTGATCATAGATGACCGTCGGGCGACGGAGGTGCGGTTTCCCGTGGTCGTGACCGGATTGGGGCGAATACCATGACAATTACTCCCGTTATCCTGGCCGGAGGAGGCGGTACGCGGCTGTGGCCACTGTCGAGAGAGCACTATCCCAAGCAGTTCCTGAAACTGGGCGGCGAGGACACCCTGCTGCAGCAGACCATGCGTCGGCTCGACGGACTCGCCGGGACCGCGACCGTGGCTGCCCCGTTTATCGTCTGCAACGAGGAGCACCGCTTCCTGGTCGCCGAGCAGGCCAGGCAGCTCGGAATAGTGCCGGGCAGGATCATCCTCGAGCCCGCCGGCCGCAGCACCGCGCCGGCCCTCACGATTGCGGCATTGGTATGCCGCGACGGCGATGCCGATCCAATTCTGCTCATGATGCCCGCCGACCATGTGATACGCGATACGGCCGCCTTCGCGCGAGCGGCGCAGGCCGGGTTGCGGCACGCGCGAGACGGGGCGCTCGTGACCTTCGGCGTGGTACCGGACAGGCCCGAGACGGGATATGGCTATATCAGCGCGGGCCCGCGCACGGACGCTGAGGGAACCGCGCTGTCTATAGTCGGTTTCGAGGAGAAACCCGACCTGGAGACCGCCCGAAGATACGTGGAATCGGGCACTCACCTGTGGAACAGCGGAATCTTCATGATGAGCGCATCGACGTGGATGTCGGCGATAGGCCGCTATCGCCGGGATATCCACGACGCCTGTGTCAGGGCGAGCGCGGCGGCGCGGCTCGACGGCGATTTCCTCCGTCCCGACGCATCCGAGTTTCTCCGATGCCCAAGCGATTCCGTCGACTATGCCGTCATGGAGAAGGTGGCCAGGGACGCGAGCATGAAGGCCGTGGTGGTGCCGCTGGCCGCGGGTTGGTCCGACGTGGGCGCGTGGTCCAGCCTCTGGGAGATTTCCGAGCACGATTCCGCCGGCAACGTTTGCGTCGGCGACGTGTGCGTCATCGACTCGCGCGATTGCATGGTGATATCGGAGCATCGGCTCGTGGCGGTGCTGGGCTGCACGGATCTCGTGGCGATCGAGACGGCCGACGCGATGCTCGTCGCGCCCCGGAACAGGGCGCAGGACGTCAGGCACGTGGTCGACTGGCTGAAGCGGCAGGAACGAACGGAGCGTCTTTCCCATCGGCGCGTCTACCGGCCATGGGGTAGCTACGAGGGCGTGGACGCCGGCGAGCGCTTTCAGGTCAAGCGCATTGTCGTGAATCCCTCCGGCAAGCTCTCCCTGCAGATGCATCATCATCGCGCCGAGCACTGGATCGTCGTGCGCGGCACGGCGCGCGTCACGCGCGGCGAAGAGGTCTTCCTGCTCACCGAGAATCAGTCGACCTACATACCGCTGGGCGTGGTCCACCGTCTGGAGAATCCGGGAACGATACCGCTGGAGCTCATCGAGGTTCAGTCCGGACCCTACCTGGGCGAGGACGACATAGTGCGGTTCGACGACGCCTACGATCGGCACTGATCCGCGCATTGCTTGACGCTGGATATCACGGGTCCTATAGTGTTCATTTAATGAACACGCAGGACCGCGAGGACGCAGTCACGCTCGAGATTCTCGAGACCATCGATTCGCGAAGCGACGTGTCGCAGAGGCACCTCGCCGAGCGTCTGGACGTAGCCCTGGGACTGACCAATCTCTATTTGAAGCGGTGCATACGCAAGGGATTGGTGAAGATCAAGCAGGCGCCGGCGAACCGCTATCTGTACTACCTCACTCCCAAGGGCTTTTCCGAGAAAAGCCGTCTCACCGCGAAGTACCTGTCGATCTCCTTCGATTTCTACCGGCGCGCGTCCGAGTCCTGCGCGGCCGCCCTGCGTGCCTGTCGCGGCGACGGGCACGGCCGCATCCTGCTGTGCGGTGTATCGGAACTCGCCGAGATCGCGTCGCTGCGCGCGGAGGAGGAGGGGCTCGAGGTCGTGGGAACCTACGACCCGTCGAGCACCCGCGCGCGCTTCGTCGGCCGGCCGGTGTGGCGGGAGTACTCGGACGTCCCCGCGTTCGACAGCTGCATCCTGACTGCGCTCGACGAGTCGGGCGATTTGTATCGCGAGATCGCGGACCGGCTGGGGCCGGGTCGCATCCGCGTCCCGGACGTTCTCGGCCGGGCGCGCACTCTCGGGGCCGCGGGGCCGCGGACGACGGGGCAGGCGAGGCAGAGGTAGGCGAGACCGCGGTCTCCGCGCCCGCCGCGGAGAATGTCCGCGCGAAGCTGCATCGACGGAGATACTGGGTCGTGTCCGACGCGGTAGGGCGGTAGCGTGCCTGCCGATCGGTGCCGGCGCCATCGGGCCTAAAGGGGACAACAAGACAATGTTGAATCAGTTCAAGCCGCCCATCACGGACAGAAGGATCCGGTTCGCCCTGGCCGGCTGCGGCCGGATCGCGCGCAATCACTTCGAGGCGATGCGGCAGCACGGGGCCAGCGCCGAACTAGTGGGGGTATGCGACATCGATCCCGCTGCGCTCGGGAACGCCGAGAAGCTCACCGGCGCAAGACCGTTCTCCCGATACGAGGACATGCTCGCCAAGGTCGACGCCGACGTCGTGGTGCTGGCCACGCCGAGCGGACTCCATCCCAGGCAGACGATCCAGGCCGCCGAGGCCGGATTCAACGTCATGACGGAGAAGCCGATGGCGACCCACTGGCACGACGGCCAGCGCATGGTCGATGCCTGCGATCACGCCGGAGTGCGACTGTTCGTCGTCAAGCAGAACCGGCGCAACGCGACCCTGCAGCTGCTGAAGCGCGCCGTCGAGCGCAAGCGCTTCGGACGGATTTACATGGTTACCGTCAACGTGTTCTGGTCTCGGCCGCAGGAATACTACGACAGCGCCAAGTGGCGTGGCACCTGGGAGTTCGATGGCGGCGCTTTCATGAACCAGGCCAGCCACTACAT
>CAZTPK010000310.1:0-3446 GCA_964614765.1 uncultured Gammaproteobacteria bacterium | reverse complement strand
GTGACAGCTGCTGCAGCCGCCCAGCACCGCGTGATGGTCCATCATGCCGTCCATCCGCTTCCAGTCGTTGGTGTTGTGGCACGACTCGCACTGCTCGGTGGTGGGGAAGTGCGTGGAGGGGCGAACCGAAGTCGCCACGCCCTCGGCGCGGCCGTGACACCCGGCGCACGATCGCGGCAGCCCCTTGAAGATGCCGCCGGCGTGGCAGCTCTCGCAGCGAACGCGTCCGTGCGCGCCGCTCAGTGGGAACCCGGTCCTGCCATGGTCGAACACGCCCTTCGGCTTGGTGGCCGCCAGTACGTCGCCAGCGGCGCCGGCGCACAGCACGAGTGCCGCCACGATCAGCATCGACGCCCGCATCCGCCATGCAGAAGGGCGGTTCGAGTCGCCGGGAGGGATCGGGCGTTCCATGTGTCCTGCCTGCCGCTAGCGGATCACTTCGACTTCACGCCATGACGTTGTGCCATGGCAGCGATCGCATTGCGGTCCGAAACTTCCGTCGTGAACGTCATCGTCGCGGTGACAGCCGATGCAGTCGCGCGGCAGCTTGCGATGCTCGGCCAGCGGGGCGTTGTGACACGCCGCGCAGCTGACACCAGCGTGCGCGCCATCCAGCACGAATTTCGTTTCCTTGTCGTGATCGAAACGCCACAACCTCCAGTCATTGGGGTTGTGGCAGGAGCCGCAATCACGGCCCAGCGCCCCCTTGTGCACGTCCTTGGAGTCGTGGCACTCGATGCACGACTTGGGGGTATCCTTGAAAGTCTGTCCGGCGTGACACTGCTCGCATGGCGTGACCGCGTGTATGCCGATCAGCGGGAAATCGCTCAGGTCATGATCGAAGCGAACCTGCCCGCGCCAGGTCTCCTCGTTGTGGCAGCGTTCGCACTGAGTGCCCTGCTGGCCCTTGTGCACGTCGTCCTTCCGATGGCAATCGTTGCATCCGGTGCCCAGTCTGCGCGTGAAATCGCCTCCGGCATGACACGACTCGCACTTGCTCTTCGCATGCGCCCCGCGCAGCGGGAATTTCGTGTCCTTGTCGTGATCGAAGCTGAGCGCCTTCCAGCCGCGATCGCTGTGGCAGGATTCGCACTTCGCCCCGAGCCCTCCCTTGTGCACGTCGTCCTTGCGGTGACAGCCGATGCAGTCCGTCGGAGCATCTTCCGGCCGGGCCCCCGGTCTGTGGCAGCCCTCGCAGGCCACGGCGGCATGGCGTCCGCGCAGCGGGAAGCGCGTGTCGGCATTGTGATCGAATTGCACCTTGCCCCACCCGTTGACGCTGTGGCAGTCGGCGCATTGCGCGCCATTGCGCCCCTTGTGCACATCGTCCTTGCGGTGACAGGCGATGCAATCCGTCTGCACCTTATCCTTCAGATTGCCGGGATGGCAGGCATCGCAGGTCACAGTGCGGTGCCTGCCCTTCAACGGGTATTTGGTGTCGCGGTCGTGATCGAATTTCGATACTTTCCACCTGCTCTCGCCGTGACACTTGGAGCAGTCGCTTCCGAACCGGCCTCCGTGCACGTCGTTGACGCGATGGCAGCCGTTGCAGTCCCGTGCGATGTTCTTGTAGCGCTGTCCGGGATGGCAGCTTTCACAGCCCGCGCTCGCGTGCCTACCTCGAAGCGGAAAGCGCGTCGCGGCGTGATCGAACTTTTCCTCCGCCTGGGCCCGCCAGTCTTCCTCGCCGTGGCACTTGGCGCACTTCTCCCCCAGCTTCCCCTTGTGCGGATCGTCGGTGCGATGGCAGCCGACGCATTCGTGGGGCGCTTCCCGATACTTCCTCTTCGGCGGATGGCAGGCGGCGCACTGTACCTGCCGATGCGCGCCCTTTAGCGCGAAGTCGGTCTGCTCGTGCCGGAACGTACCGGTGTCGAGGAGCACGATGTCGGCGCCGCGACCCTCGTGATCGGTGTGGCAGTTTCTGCACTCGCCGGTCCCGGCGGCCTCATTGCGGCCGTGGTAGCCCTTGCCGGCGGCGATGTCCGCGTCGACCCTTTCGTGGCAGTCGCGGCAGAGCCGGCTCTGACTCCTCTTGCCGGAAGTGTCGTGGCACTTCTCGCACTGGTCCTCGAACTTCGCGTGACCCTGGATGAGCTCGCCCGGCATGACGAGACGTTCCAGGCGCCTACCCTCCGCCGACACGGCAGTGGACCAGAGAGTCATGACGGCGACCGCCAGTTGCCACAGTGCCCGTCGCCGATGCCCGTCACATGACCTCCTAGTAGACATGCACGGCTATGACGTGAAAGCTCGCCGTGACGAGCAGCATCACGAACAGCGGCAGATGCAGCACGTGCCACGACGCGAACAGGCGCTCGTAGAAGGCGGTTTCAGCGACCTTGCGCACACCGTCGATGTAAACGCGTAGATAGCTGCTGATCTCGCGGCGCAGCGCGGCGCGCGCGCGCCGTTCCATCCCCTGCCGGCCGAGGTGGTCACGCACCGTTCTCATAGCGGCGCGATGAAGGAGGTGGGCGCGCACGGCCATCGGGGGGAGGCGGAAGGCGCTGGCGACCAGGCTGCGCGGCAGGTTCAGCGCCGACTGCTCGAAGCGCGCGAGCTCGTCGGCAAGAGCGGGCAGGTCCTCGAAGAACCTGTCCAGCCCCCGACGGGCGAGCTCGGCGTCCTTCCGCAGTTCCCGCAGCTCGACCTTCGCGCCGTACAGGCCGTGGTGGATGCGGGCATAGAAATAGCGTCCGACGATCCCGCTCAAGGCGACGGTCAGCATCGCGAACAGCGCCACGTTGCTGTTGGTGGCACCCAGGGAGAAGTTGCAGTGAAACAGGATGAGGCTCGGGCCCAGTACGCCGAACACCATGTGCGTGCGGAACCAGTATTTCACCGGTCCGAGCCAGTGCAGTGAGCGGTAGCGCTTGCGCAGCGGGTAGATCAGCAGCGCGAGCATCATCGATCCCCCGGTGATGCCAAGCGCGTACCCGACGCCGTACTCCGGCGTGATGTAACGCTCGAGCGAGGATGCCCGTCCGATGAGGAGGATCGACAGGACTACGATGCCGAACGCCAACGGATGCCGATGGTCGCGCAGCGCCGCGCTCAGCTGGATGATCCTGTCCCTGCCGTGCCCGCGCGCGGACTCTCGCGTCAGTCTTTGGATGGATTCCGTGGTCGCGCTCACCGGTTTCCAGCTCCGACCGGTTATGACCGGGTCCTGTCAATGACGATGGCAACGGGTTCGCCGTCGGCGGGTCTGATGACCTTGCTGATGCCCTCCAGGTCACCGGGCCGCGCGACCGCGTCCCCGGACTTCGAAACGCGTGCGCCGACGATGAGCTCGGGATAATCCGAAAGTCGCAGCGACGGTGTGACGGCCATGGTGTCGTCCAGAACGAACTCCATCGGCAGGTCCTTGCCGCGCCTGCGCACCACCGCGAGCGGCATGCGCGGACCCTGGGCGGCACGCGCATATATGTAGACGGTATCCT
>CAZTPK010000309.1:0-3458 GCA_964614765.1 uncultured Gammaproteobacteria bacterium | reverse complement strand
CGGTCGGGATGGCGGTGCCCGCGCCGAGCTCGATGATGGCGGGCCGCGCCGTGCGCGCGAGCCAGCGGTCGAACCGCCGGCGCTGAACCGCGGCGCGGGCGCCTATCCATCCGTCGTCGCCGAACATGAGCACGTTGGGGCGGGCCAGCCCTCCGCAGGCGCCGCAGCGCGGGGGCTCCGAGGTCAGCCGGCAGCGCCTGGCGTCGACCACCGGCGCGTAGTCCCTGCCGGCCCAGACGATCTCGCAGCAGGGCGCAAGGCACTGGAGATGATGTATCGATCCGTGCACCTCGTAGACGGCGTCGTCGCGGAAACCGGCCTTCTGGAATTGTCCGTCGACGTTGCTGGTGAGCACGAACGCGCCATCCGGCAACAGCCGGGCGATCGCGCGCAGCAACCCGAAACCGGCGTGCGGCCGGGTGGCGCGGTACAGGTTGAGGCGGTGGCCATAGAAACCCCAGGCGAGTCGCGGATCGGCGCGAAAGGTGTCGGGACTGGCGACCTCTTCGAACCGCATGCCCGCCGCGCCGAGCGCGGGGTACGCCCTCCAGAAGCCCTCCGTCCCGCGAAAGTCGGGCAGGCCGGAATCCACGCCCATGCCGGCGCCGGCGGTGATCAGCAGGCCGGAGGCCGTGGCGATGCGCGCGGCCGCGACCCGGCAGGTCTCTTCGATGGTGCGTGACGGATCCGCCAAGCGGCCTCCGCGGGCATCTGCGTATGGAGCAATGGTAATCGCATCGCTGTCAGAGTGCCGCACGCCGGGGCTGCCACCGCGGTCGCGGCAGGGTGAACGTGCACGGCTGGCGGCGCACGCGGCCTGCCGATACGATCCCCCCCGCACGTCATCTCGTGCGGCCGACGGAAAATGAACGAGCGCATCATCGCCATCTGCCTGCTGGCCGGCCTGGCCATGGGCCGTTCGCCGCGGGCGGCCACGCTCGAGGAGATCGCCGGGGGAGAACTGCCCTCCGCCGACCCGGTGGCGCTGGTCAGCCTGTTCATCGAGGCCGACGCCGACGGCCTGCAGACCAGCGGCGAGCACTGGCCGCTCGTGCAGCGGTTTGCGATCTGGCAGGACGCGCCCGGCTGGGACACGGTGACGGTGGTGACCGCGGCGCGCCTGCTTGGCGCCCGCATCGAGGGCGACGCCGCCAGCGTGCGGGTGCGCTACGGGGTGCTCGGGATCATGTACGAGGGCGAGCACGGCAATCCGATACTCGAGGCGCTCCCGGCGTCCACGCAGGAGATTCAGTACACGCTGGAGCGGCAAGACGGCGCGTGGAAGATCGTTGCGCCGCAGGACGGGCCGCGCGTTTCCGTCGACCACGCGCTCGCGGTGCGATATGCGAAATACTGCGGCACGCATGACTGCGAGCGTGAGCCGGCCATCCAGACGCTCCGGCAAGCGAACCAATCCGGTCCGTTCAGGCTGGAACCGCTGCCCGCGCATCCCTGACGGTGAACTCCCCGCGGCGACGCGGGTCGGAACGACGGCGCCTGCCCATTCTGCTTCCGGGCCCGGTCCGCTGGCCTCCCGAGGCGCCGGCGGTGATGATCTGGATCATCGCCGGCCGTGTATTGGGCGTTAATGTACCATTCAACCAATCGAGTCGAGGAGCCGAGCGATGCCAGGAATCAGATCGTTTGCCGGTGGCGTGGCCGCCATGGGATTCGGGGCCGCAGTGATGGCGGCTGCACTGCAGATCTCCGCCGCGAACGCCGGGGAAGGCGCAAGCGTGGCGCCGCCGCCCGATACGAAGTTTTATCGTGTGGAGGGCGGCAAGGTCGACGCCGCCACGATGCGCGGCTGGCAGGTCTATCATCGGACCTGCTACGTGTGCCACGGCGTGGATGCGAACGGCACGGACGTGGCACCGAGCCTGGTCGAGCGCGTCAAGAACATGAGCGCCGTGGAGTTCGCCAACCTGGTGCTCAATCGCTATCGGATCGTCATGCCGATGGACGAGGCGACGGCCGAGGGCAGCTCCGCCTGGCGCGAAGCGATGATCGAGGAGATGCAGCGGCACGAGCGCGGTGAGAGCGGCGAGCTGATCATGCCGGCCTGGGAACAGAGTTTCCGCGTGCGGCCGCATCTGATGGACCTCTTCGGTTATCTCCAGGCGCGCGCCGACGGTGTGCTAGGGACGGGAGAGCCCGAGCTCATTCCGGGCGAATAGCGCCGGCTGACGGCCCGGGCGGGAGGCGCGACGGCGGTTGTTGGTGGGCGCCGCGCTGCCCACCGGCTCACGCGTGGCGCCCCGGGCCCAGCCCGATGACTGTGTGCGGGCCCTGCGGTGGATTCGCCGCGGGGACTTCCGTCGACCGTCGCCGCGCCACGTCCGATCGCCGCATCTGGCCTGCGGTGCGGAATCACCGCGCGCAATGCAGTCGGCACTCGGCCAAGGTCAACCTTCGAAGCGCCCGCTCGCTGCGGCGCCGTAGTCCGGAATCCTGAATGGAGTAAACGCCGCGCGCCGACCCGCGTGGGCTCACGGACCGGTGGGCGCCGGGCTGCGCGCGTGCTCGGACAGATACCGATTGATGACGACGGTCTCCGCGGCGGAGGGTTCGGCGAACTTCATGTTGCTGTACGTGGCCATCCAGCGCAGCCGCATGCGCATGCGTTCGACCACCGGGAACCATCCCTCGGCGCTGTGCTGGTCCGGGGTCGGAAGACCGTGACACTGGGTGCAATAGCGATTGAGCAGCTTGGCGCCCTCGGAGTCAGGCTCGGGCAGGTCCTGTATGTCGGCGGAGCGCGGCATGACGCCTCCCATCATCAGCCCTTCCACCCAGCCGCGGGGCGCCTCGCCGGGCGCGCTGCTGTACCCCGGCAGCATGTCGGCCTTCGGAGGCGCGCCACCGGCGCCGCCTGCGGAAGGGTCGGTGCCGATTACGCCGCCGGAGGGCCGGATCTCCTCGGCATGCAAGGCCGGCAGCACCAGTCCCAGGAGTATCAGGAAGTAATGGAGGCCGCGCGTCATTTCCGTCAATTCACCTCGTTCGTGGTCGGGTTCAGCCGGCTTCCATGCGGCTGGGCGGTGCGTGAGGAATGATGAATTGCCGGGCGTCGTAACGGCTGATCGGGGTCAATTCCACGACATGGCGCCGCCCCCGGCGGCAGCGCACATGCGCCTGGATCGCTGACAGCGAGCCAATCAGGCCGATTTCCTGCGGGTCCGACGGCGGGCCGGCCGACCGGGTATGGGAGGGGGCAGGATTTCGCGCCAGGCGGGCGCGGCGGTGCCCGCCGTTGCTGTCGTTGACTTAGGATCGCATGACGGATACGAGATATTCCCTGGCGCCGTGCACGCGCGCGCGGAGATTGCGGAGCGTGGCGCCGTTCGCGTTCTCTTGCGGTGCCTGGCTGCTGCTGAGCGTATGGCTGATCGGCGCGCTGATCGGCAGCGCGAGTGCCGCGGTGGTCGTGGCCGCGCTGCGCGCCTTCGAGGCGGCGC
>CAZTPK010000308.1:0-3462 GCA_964614765.1 uncultured Gammaproteobacteria bacterium | reverse complement strand
GAGCTCACCGGCGCGATGCCGCGGATCACCTCGATGCTCTCCAGCGAGGTGCGCGGCAGGTAGTGCAGCGGCGCGTCCATGTTGTTGGAGCAGGCATTGCCGATCGCCATGCCGTCGACCAGCACGTTCACGCGCGAGCCGAACAGGCCGCGGTACTGCGCGATGCCGGCGAGCGTGCCGTTGAAGTTGACGTTGGCGCCGGGGACGCGGCGCAGGAGCAACGCAGTGTTGGTCTCCGAGAGCGGCGTCCATTCGGGCTGCAACTGAAACGGCGTGAGCGGCCTTCCGGTCACCGTGATCGAAGGCAGTTGCTCGGCGGTCTCCTGCGCCGAGGGCGCCGTGACGATGCAGAGCGATGCCAACGGCAGGACGTATCGCGTTCTCATGATTCTGGTGTCCTCGTAACCAAGCAATGATCGGTGCAAACAAAACAAAGAACCGCCTTCGCGCGGGGTCCACGCGAGGCGGTTCGCATTGCAGTCCGATTACAGGGATCCAACCTTGATCCGTATCAGCCCTTTCCGGCCGGAAGGTGCGGCTTTTTGTCGCAGCCGCGCCGGCCTGGATCGCGCCGCGTGCGGCAATCGGTCGCATTCACGGCGGCCCACTCATGCACTACATTCCCGCACGGTTGCTTTCCAGAGTGACCGCACTCCTCGCCCCAAGCAGAAGAGTGCTGAGACATCGAGGCTGTGTACCCTCTCGTCCACAGCCTCTTTTTTTCCTTGCGCTTCTCTCACTTCTGCAGCCGCGTGCAGCCGCCGACCGGCGCGCTCGCGGGCGCCGCTCCCGCCGACTGAAGCCGGAGTTACGGCTGACCGCCGGCCCTCCTCCGCCGGGCGCCAAGCAGGCTGACGCCCACTCCGGAGAACAGGAGCAACAGCGGAGCCGGTGCGGGCACGGGCGCGGCGTTCGCGGCACCCACTCCGTTCAACGTCACCCTGACGTTGTCCAATCCCCAGCTCTCTTTCATGACGTCGTTGACCGAGGCGAAGAAGCTCAATGCCAGATCGCTGGCGGTATGGTCGAACGTGAACTCGAAGCGATAGATCGCATCCGCAAAGCCATCGTAACTGCCGCCATTGCGATCGTAGCCCAGCGTGTCGACGGCAAACGCCCCGCTGCCGGCATCGAAACCGCCCGGGAACTGCGCGAACAGTCCCCCCGGGTAAGACTGAGGCTTGCCCGCCACGTTCGAGAAGGTCGACAGCGCCAGCGTCCGGCCCACGCCGCCGTCGTCGACCGAGACTCCGAAATAGTCCGGCATGCCCCGGACACCGCCATCGTCGCCGTCCCACTCATGGATGGCATACAGGTCGAACTGCAGCGTCACGCCCTGGTGCGCCTCCAGCCCCGCCAGATCGAAGCTGACGATGTGGTTGTCCATGCCCAATTCATCCATTCGATCGCCCCGGTTCTGGTGGTGGCCCAGGAAGAAGTTTCCACTCGGCGTGCGGTCGACCCCGATCGGTTCATCATCGGTCTCGTCGGCAATCATCCACTTGTACGAGACACCGGCGGCCGTCATACCGGAGAGGATCTTGTCGGCCTCGCGCTTGCGGGTGCTCACCGGCGTGAAATCAGTCTCGTACGCCACCACCTGGGCGCCGTGCGTCACCGGCACCGCGAGAGTCAGCGCCGCGGCAACCCCTGTTCTCATCACGCGATCGAGTGCTGTTCTCTTGCGCATCGCATCCTCCTTCATCGCATCGACATACGTTTCGGCCTTCCGTGCCACCGACGACTTTGCTCCGTGTCTGCGCAGAAAATACCGAGGCGGCGATCGGGCCCTTGTCGAAATGCGCGCACATGTTCGCGCCATTTTCCCGACGCACGCGCAGATTTGATCGGGATCAGTGTCTGGGCGCGGTCGCCTCCCGCATCGGATCGAAGGGCACGCGCGATGTCCTCCAGGGCCGCTCCGGCGGTGGGAGATGGCTCGCGACCGGGGACTCACGCGGCGGGCAGGAACAGTAAACGGTCCGTGCACGGAAGCGGCGCAGATGCGCGCCGCCGGTTGTTCCGCTTTCTTACCCAGGCGAAGGGCCGCGACGGCGCGAGAGGCGCGTGTACCGCGGCAAATACGCTCGACAATCGAAGGACCTTTCATGAGACTCAAGAGGCGGCGGCTGATATCTCCCCCGGCAGTGCGTTGCGCCGCGCTGCCACCCGCCACGCCCGTAGACACGCTCAGCGAGGCACAGACCCGCAGCATGGCGCGGTTCCGGAGGTGCGACCGCGGAGATCTCGCGGGTCTCGCCGGTCGGCACACGATCGATGCGCCCGTGCTTGCCCCGGCCAGCACCCGTCTCGAGGGCGGGCGGGCATCGCGGATTTCCGGAGCCGCGTTCGCAAGACCGACGGCAAGGTGTCCGTGGCGATCAACCCGGCGGAGGTGGAGGGATCGAAGGCGATACAGTCGGGACTCTGGGGCGTCGAGACGAGAAATGGCGGCTGCGAGGTCATGCGGGACAGCGGCAATCTGCTGCGGGTGCTCGACAAACCGCAGGACGGCGGCTGGCGGATCCGGCTGGAGTCCTGGAACCAGCGATTCGATGCGCAGCCGGGGCCTCGTGCCCCGACCTGCTGCGCCGTGGCCCGTCGAGGCGCCTCCGCGCGCCGCTCGAGTTCGACCGTGATGGCCGCTGACGGGGCTTTTGAGGGGCCGGCGGCGATCCTGCTAACATGCCGCCCCTATGCCGGGGGAGGCTGTCAAGACACGATTCGCTCCCAGTCCGACGGGCGCCATGCACCTGGGCAACGCGCGCACGGCGCTGTTCTCGTGGCTGCTCGCGCGCCGCTACGGCGGAACCTTCCTGCTGCGCATCGAGGACACCGATCGCGATCGCCACCAGCCCGAGGCCGAGGTGGCCTTCATCGAGGACCTGCGCTGGCTCGGCCTGAGCTGGGACGAGGGCCCGGACATGCAGGGCCTCGCCGGCCCCTACCGGCAGTCCGAGCGCAGTCATATTTATGTGGCCCTTTACGGGCGGCTGGCCGAGGCCGGCCTCACCTACCCCTGCTTCTGCTCGCCGGAGGCCCTGGCCGTGCAGCGCAAGACCCAGCTCGCCGCCGGCAACCCGCCGCGCTACGCCGGCACCTGCGCGAAGCTCAGCGAGGCGCAGGTCGAGGAGAAGCTCAATCAGGGACTCACCCCCACGATGCGCTTCCGCGTGCCGCCCGGCCGGCAGATCCTCTTCAACGACATCGTGCACGGCCCGCAGCGCTACAGCTCCGATGACATCGGCGACTTCATCATTCGCCGCGCCGACGGCACCGCCTCGTTCTTCTTCTCCAACGCGGTGGACGACGCGCTGATGGCCGTGACGCACGTCATCCGCGGCGAGGACCACCTTGCCAACACGCCGCGGCAGCTGCTGCTGCTGGAGTCGCTGGGCTATCGGCCGCCGGAGTACGGCCACGTGAGCCTCATCGTCGGCAGCGACGGCGCCAATGTCATCG
>CAZTPK010000307.1:0-3465 GCA_964614765.1 uncultured Gammaproteobacteria bacterium | reverse complement strand
AAGCACGTGCGCCGGCGGCGCCTCGGCTACCCACGGCGAGGAGGCATCGACGTCGCAGCGCGCCTCCGCCGCGCTCGAGGAGATCGGGCGCGAAGCCCTCACGTGCGATCTGCTGGAACTGCTCAACCGGATGAACCGCTCGGGCGACGAGACCCTGGTCCCGCCGGCGGAGTATCTCGAGGTCGTGATCACGCGCCGCTGAGGACGCGCCCGCTGCCAAGCGCCAATCGATGCACCGAGGGGGTCGGTGACTTGCGATGTTCGAAGGTCACCGGCCCCGTCAGCGCCACGTCAATTCCGGCGGATGCCGGCCTCGGCCCGTCTCACTGCGACTTCATGCGCCGCATGTGGCCCATGCCCATCATTTCGGAGGCATCGATCTGGCCGTCCTCGTCCGTGTCCAGCGCCTTCATCATCCATTCCTGGTGCTTGGCCATCTCCTCCTTCGAGACCTTGCCGTCCTGATCGGTATCCATCATTCGCATCATCCCCATGCCCCCACCCATCATGCCGCCGCACATCATGCCGCCGCCCATCATGGGGCCACCCATCATGCCGCCACGCATTCCCGGCATGGCGCCGCCGCAGTACATCCCGCCGTAACCGCCCTGCCATCCCGGCATGCCGCCGCAATATCCCTGCGCGAGCATCACCTCCTCGGTACCTGGATCCCGCATGCTCCCCTGGGCGAGTTCCTCCATCCGGAACGGATTCTCCTCGGGGTTGACCGCTCCCGCATTGCCGACGACAGGTATCAGACTGCCGACCACGAACGCCAAACCGTGTTTCGCCTTTTTCATCGGAATCTCCTCGCTGTCTGCGAACAACCAGTCTGCACGAATGTGCAACAAACACCGCGGGGTCCAAAAGGTGACGATCTTCTCCGCCCCGTACGGAAAAGATTAGTCGACGCCCTTGGAATCCGCCCGGCGCCAGGAGAGGACGGGCGCGCGCGACAGGTTAAGGAACCCTTAACGACGAGCCGCTGTACGGTGCGAGGCGGCGCAGGCGGCCCTCTCCGGGCGCGATCACCGGGAGTCAGGGATCGCTGCCGGTCCTGACCGGGTAGCCCGCATCGCGCCACGCGGCCATGCCGCCGTCCAGCGCCACCGCGCGCTGGTAGCCCATCTCGCGCAGCGTCGCCGCCGCCAGCGTGGAGATGAGACCGAGCGCGCAGTAGGTGAGCACGTGCCGGGTGGGGTCGGGCAGATCCTTGTTCACCCGCAGCTCGAGCTGGCCGCGCGGGAGCAGGCGCGCGCCGGGGATATGTCCCTGTTCGTAGGCGTCGCGCTCGCGCACGTCCAGCACGACGAGATCGCCGTCACCCGCCTCGACGCGGTTCTTCAGCTCGGCGAGCGACATGAACGGCACCCGCGCAGCGGCCTCGGAGAGCAGTTGGTCGACGGTCTTGCCGCCGCTCATGTTCGTGCGCAGCGCCTCGGTGAGATGGGTGGGCATCGTGAGGTTCAGACTGCGCATGTTCTCCACGAACGCCCCGCGCTCGCGGTGCTGCAGGCGGGGATTGACCGCGAGCTCCCGCCCCAGCGTCGTGGGTCCGTTGCCCTGGTAATCGTGCGCGGGGTAGACCTTGTACGTCGGATCGAGCCGCAGGATGCCGTTGAAGAGGCTGTCGTAGAGCGCGTCCGGGTCGCCGGTGGGCAGGTCGGTCCGGCCGGTGGCACCGGAGAGCAGCGTGTCGCCGGTGAAGAGGCAGTCGGCAACCTTCACGCAGATCGAGTCGCGCGTGTGTCCCGGCGTGTACATCACCTGCATGCGCAGCCTGCCCACCGCCAGAAGCTCGTCGTCCTCCAGCCGCATGTCCACGAACGGCGCCGGACTGTGGCGATGCATGACCACGGGTACCCCGAGCTGGCGCGCCATCTCCTTGGTCGCCGAGAAGTGATCCGCGTGCGTGTGGGTGTCGATGAGGAAGCGGATGCGCAGGCCGTTGCGGGCCGCCAGCCCGACGTAGCGATCGATCTGGCCGAGCTCCGGATCGATCAGCGCCGCGGCGCAGGTGTCGGGGCAACCGACCAGGTACGATCTGCAACCGCCCGTGGCGATGGTTTCAAGTATCATCCTTCCCTCCCGCTGGAATGGACAACCCGGCCTGAGCGAACGGCCATCCTACCTGCCGGCGGCGCGCGCGCACAACCGCCGTGCCGGCGCGGGCGCCCGCGAGCGGGCGGTCGCTGCGGAGACATGCGCGCCGCGGTGTATCATCCCCGCTCTACCGAACCGCTCTCGCCAGGAGGTTGATCAGCATGTCCAAGTGGCTGCTACTTTCCGCCGCGATCGTCGCCGAGGTCGCCGGCACCAGCTTCCTGAAGGCCTCGGAGGGTTTCACGCGGCTCGGTCCCTCGGTCATCGTCGTCGTGGGCTATGCCGCGGCATTCTATTTCCTCTCGCTCACCCTCAAGGTGATCCCGGTCGGCGTGGCCTATGCGATCTGGTCGGGCGTGGGCGTGGCGCTCATCGCCGTCATCGGCTGGATCTTCTTCGGCCAGAGGCTCGATGCGCCGGCCATCCTCGGCATGGGCATGATCATCGGCGGGGTCGTCGTCCTGAACGTGTTCTCATCGAGCGTCGCCCATTGAGGCCGACCCGGTCTGCCGCGGTAGACCGCGACCCGCGGGGAATCGAGAGGTACTCGTCATGACCAACTCCGACCCGTTTCCACTCGAGGGCGGCTGCACCTGCCGCGAGGTGCGTTACCGGATGATGACCCGGCCGCTGTTCGTGCACTGCTGTCACTGCCGATGGTGCCAGCGCGAGACCGGTTCGGCCTTCGCGCTGAACGCGCTGATCGAGACCGATCGCGTCGTCGTGCTCGGGGGAGATCTCGAGGTCGTGCCCACGCCGTCGTGCAGCGGCAAGGGCCAGCGAATCGTGCGCTGCAGCAAGTGCCGCGTCGCGCTCTGGAGCCATTACGCGGGCGGCGGCGCGGCAATACGCTTCGTGCGCG
This sequence comes from uncultured Gammaproteobacteria bacterium, assembly GCA_964614765.1. Lineage (GTDB taxonomy): Bacteria > Pseudomonadota > Gammaproteobacteria > JAJPIJ01 > JAJPIJ01 > JAJVHZ01. The sequence goes on along the minus strand of CAZTPK010000307.1, from coordinate 500 downwards.
TCGGCACGCTCGACGCGCCGGAGCTGGTGCCTCCCGACATTCACATCTATACGTCCTCGAAGCAGCCGTGGGTTCAACTTCCGGCCAACGTGCCTGCATTGCCCGAGTACTACCGTCGAAGCGCGCACTGGCCGAAGGAGAGCCTGGATCGGCGCGCGGCCCTGCTCGCGCCGCCTGACGGCCGCTAGCGGATGGGGTTTGTCGAACGGCGAACGATTCACGCCGCATCGGCGAGGCGCGCGATCAATTTCTCTCCGTTCGAATTTTGCTATGGTGACCCGCACCATGACCTCTCCCTCGATTGAGACGATCTGTGCGCACCTCGGGTCCGACCACGCCGGCGCGGAGCTGGGCCCGTTCCAGGCGCCGATCGTACAGAGCACGCTGTTTCATCTCGGAACCTCGGCGCAGGCCGAGGAACTGTTCGCCGGCAAGCGCAAGGGCTACGCCTACTCGCGCTTCGGCAATCCCACGGTCGAGGTCCTGGCGCAGGCCTACGC
>CAZTPK010000306.1:0-3466 GCA_964614765.1 uncultured Gammaproteobacteria bacterium | reverse complement strand
GCGCAGCACCAGCTTCTCGCCGAAGGCCGTGGGCATGGTGGACAGTCGCAGCTCGATCTCCTTGCCCGCGGGCGTCTTGGTCTTGATGCGGCCGTCCTGCGGCCGGCGCCGGTCGGAGACGTCCATGCGGCCCAGGGATTTCAGCCTGCTGGTGATCGCGCTGGCGACGTTGGCGGGGATCTCGTGCACCTGGTGCAGCACGCCGTCGATGCGGAAGCGCACGCGCGTGAACTCGCGCCGGGGCTCCACGTGGATGTCGCTGGCGCGCTGCTCGAAGGCGAACTGCAGCAGCCAGTCGACCAGGTGAACGATGTGCTTGTCGTTGGCGTCGGGCTCCCCGACCTTGCCGAGCTCGGTGAGCTGCTCGAAATTGCCCACGCCCGACGCCGGTTTCTCCGCGCTCTTCGCCGCACCGGCCATTGAATGGCTCACGCCGTAGAACTCGGCGAGATATCGCTCCACGTCCTGCGGGCTGGTGATGACCCGCTTTACGCGGCGCTTCAGGACGCGGGCCATCTCGCGCTCCCATTCCCGCAGGAAGGGCTCGGCGGTGGCCACCGTCACGGTCTGGTCGTCCACCGCGATCGGCAGGAAGCGGAAGCGGGAGGCGTAGGCCTGCGAGACCAGGCGGGTGACGGCGCGCACGTCGATCTTCAGCGGATCGATGCGCAGGTAGGGCAGGCCGACCTTGCCCGCGAGCCAACGCGCCAGGCGCTCCACGGTGAGGGGATAGCCGGGCTTGGTCTGGCTCTGCCAGCCCATCTCCGCGATGCGCAGGAACGGATGCCTGTCCTCGCGTCCTCCGCGCGCCGACGCCCTGAGCTGCTCGACATGCGTCGGCGCGATGATCTGATCGGCCAGCAGCAGGCGCAGCACGGCATCGAGCGTGAGCACGCCCTCCGGCTGCGGGGCGGGGGTCGTGGCCGCCATGGCGTGTCCTCCACCTGTGGTATCCGGGGAAGTGTGCGGGCCAACTGCGAGCCTTGTCCAGAGCCTGGGCGTCGAACCCGGCCCGCGTTCGCGGGAACGCCCAGCGGCGGGCACGGTCTGATAGGATCATCATCCGCCCCCATCAATCCAGATCATTGCCGTCGCAGGCGGCAGGAGTTCAACGCATGCGCAAGTACCTGACCCCCCTCGTCCTGCTGGTCGCCTCCGCGTGGACGATCGCCGCCGTCGCCGAGGACGAAGCCCAGGTCAAGGCCAGCATCACGGAGCGGCTTGCCAAGGTCGTGCCCGGGCTGAAGGTCAACGAGATCCGACCCGCGCCGGTCCCGGGGTGGTACGAGGTATTGATGGGGGCGAAGCTCATCTACGTGAGTGCCGATGCGCGCTACGTGTTCGACGGGACGCTCATGGACATCAAGGAGCAGAAGAATCTCACGGCCAAACCGGCGATGCAGGCCCGCGCCGCCGCTCTGAAATCGCTGAGCGACGCCAACAAGCTCATCGAATTCGCGCCCGAGGGTGAGACCAAGCACGTCGTCTACGTCTTCACCGACACCGATTGCGCCTACTGCCGCAAGATGCACGGGGAGGTCGCGAAGCTCAACCAGGCCGGTATCGCTGTGCGCTACCTCGCCTACCCGCGCGCCGGCGTTCCCTCCGAGACGTACAACACGCTAGTGTCCGTGTGGTGCTCCGCCGATCGAAAGCAGGCGCTGACCGAGGCCAAGCTCGGACGGCCGCTGGCGGCCGCCAGCTGCGAGAACCCGGTCAAGGAGGAGTGGGAGCTCGGCAACTCGATGCAGGTCTCCGGCACCCCCACCACGCTGCTGGAGTCCGGAGAGGAGCTCGGCGGCTACATCCCCGCCGAGCAGCTCATCAAATTCTTCGAATCGGGCGGTGGCGCCTCCTGAGACCGCTCGCCCGCGGTGGAAGCGGGGGAAACTGGCCGTCGCCGGCGCTACAGCCCGCTCACCGACCGGATGAGGGCAGAGGTGCGCTCGCCGTCCTTCTCAAGGTGGTCGAGCTTCACCGGCAGGTAGCTCAGGCTCGGCGCGCACCACAGCGTGGTGCTGCGCCCGCTGCCGGGTTTCTGGTAGCGAACCTTCACGGTCTTCAGGAGGCCGAGCGGCGTCTCGATCTGCTCCTCGCCCATGATCTCCACGGGGTAGCTGCGGATCTTGTTGCCGTCCACCACGGTGTAGTGGATGGGCGATCGGCCCGATTGCAGATCGCGCATCAGGACCAGCTGGTAGAGTAGCTTGTCCAGCATCCCGGCGCTGGCCTTCAGCTCCGTGCTCCGCTCTTTGTGCGTGACATGCACGAGCATGCGCTCCCAGTCGAAGCGCGCCCTCGACTCGCGCCGCTTTGGCCCGGTCTGCGTGGAGTGATATTCGATGGCCCGAACCTCCTCGCCGGAGAGTCGCCAGCGGCTGCTCTCCACGACCTTCACGCGCAGCAGCGCATAGAGGCCGTGCGTGGCCTTCAGTTCCGAGCGGAACAGGTAATCCTCCGGTCCCTGCCTGCTCACGCTGCGCGCCATGACGCCCATCTCCTGGCCGTTCAGCGAGACGGTGTAATCAGCGGCGAACTGCTCCGGGAATGCCGCGGCGATACCGGCGGGCGCGGCGAGGACGGCGCAGGCGGCCACGCTCAGGGACAGCAGCTTTCTCATCGCCGGGCTCATGGTCGTGATGTGGTAAGATTTCCAATCAGAACAGAAGTTTCCGGGGATCCGCAGGCGCAAACGTCGTTCATGAAATCGCTCAAGCAGGCCTTGGCCTCGGCGCGCGTACTCGTCGCCGGGGACGTCATTCTAGACCGCTACTGGCACGGCAGTACGCAGCGCATCTCGCCGGAGGCGCCCGTGCCCGTCGTGCACGTCACGGACAACGACGAACGCCCGGGCGGGGCGGCCAACGTCGCCCTGAACATACGCAGCCTCGGCGCCACCGTCGCCGTCGTGGGCGCGGTCGGGGTGGACAAGGACGGGGAGACCCTGCGCGCCAATCTCGCCGGTCGCGGCATCCTCTGTCACCTGCTGGCGCAGCCCGGCCTGCAGACGATCGTGAAGCTGCGGGTCCTGAGCCAGCATCAGCAGCTCATACGGCTGGACTTCGAGGATGCGCGCCCGAGGCTGGATCTCGGCGCGCTGTCGCGCGCCTACGCGGCCGCGCTGGCGGAGGCCGATGTCGTGGTGCTCTCCGACTATGCCAAGGGCGTGCTGCAGGATGCGCGCAGCCTCATCAGTCTGGCGGCGGAGGCGGGCAAGCGCGTCGTGGTCGATCCCAAGTCCGCCGATTTTTCCCGCTATGCGGGAGCCACCGTGATCACCCCCAACATGAAGGAGTTCGAGGCCGTGGTGGGGCGGTGCGAGGGGGAGGCCGACATCGAGCAGCGTGGCCGCGAACTCTGCCGGCGGCACGATCTCGGCGCGGTGCTGGTGACTCGCGGCGAGCACGGCGTGCTGCTCGTCCCCCGCGACGGCGCGGCGGTGGCGATGCCGGCGCGGGCCCCCGCC
>CAZTPK010000305.1:1628-3467 GCA_964614765.1 uncultured Gammaproteobacteria bacterium | reverse complement strand
GCGCCGAGCGCGCCCCCAGCGCGCGCCGCAGCGGGATGGAGTACATCACGCCGAGGATCCCGCCGAAGGCGCAGATCGCGAACGTCGGCCAGAACGGGAAGCCCGACCACCAGCCGACCATGATCAGCGCGGGCAGCACGAAGATGATCGAGGACAGCGTGCCTGCCGCCGAGGCGACCGTCTGCACGATGTTGTTCTCCAGCATGCCGCCGGTGTTGAAGGCGCGCAGCACCGCCATGGAGATGACGGCCGCCGGGATCGAGGAGGCGAACGTGAGCCCCGCGCGCAGGCCGATGTAGACGTTGGCGGCGGTGAACACCAGCGTGATGGCCGCGCCGAGGACGACGGCGCGCATCGTGAGCTCGCCGGCGGAGCCCTCCGTCCCTATTCGCATCGAACCCGTGATTGGCGCCACGCGGCCTCCCCCCTCTCGGGAATCAGGATACAGGAAAGGCCGCCACCTCCGGCCGTGGCGGGCGATGCACGGCCCCCGCGTCGGACGCGGTCGCCGCGGCAAGGATGTTGCATCGTCCAGAGCGAGGTCGCGGCGCGGGCGACACGAGCGCCGGGATCGCGACCGGCACACCCACGGCGTCGCTGACCCGATGAGGAGGGAACATGGGTACGACCTGTCAGCCGCACGGCTTCGAGAAGGAATACTCGGCGCAGCACTTCTGGGAATCCCTGCACGCCCACGCGCGCCTCGCCGGCCGCGACGTGGTGGAACGCGCGCTGCAGCTCTACTACACGGTGGAGACGAGACGGCTGCCCGCCTGGGCGCGAACCGCCATCTACGGCGCACTCGGCTACTTCATCACGCCCTTCGAGGCCATCCCCGACATCACGCCTATCGTCGGCTACGTGGACGACCTCGGCGTGCTGGTGGCCACGCTGGCGGCGGTGATGTCCTACGTCACGCCCGCGGCCATGGAGCGCGCCGGCCACAAGGCGCGGGAGTGGTTCCCGTAGGCGGCACGGATGGCGACAAGTCCGCCGCGATTCCGCTGACGATAGACCTCGCGGGAACGGCCGCGGGCACGATGACCCCTCGGGGTCTAATAGGGAGTAGCCTCGGCGTTCGGGTATTGTCCGGCCGAGACGACGGTCGTCGTCCCGGATTCCAGATTGAAGGCATAGACCTGATACCGGCCTGAACGATTCGAGTCGTAGAGTATGAACTTCTCGTCCCGGCTCCAGCGAGGGTATTCGTCCACATAGCCTTTGTGGCGCTCGGTCACGGTCTTCTGGTTGACGATGCGCCTCCTGGCCACGTCGAACTCCGCCCAGGCGATGACCGCGTCCTCATAGGTGTGCACCCACCCGTCGTGATCCAGCATGTAGGCCACCTTGGTCTCGCTGGGGGACACGCTGAGCTTGTGCCAGGCATTGCCGGTCGGCCGCTTCAGCTTCTCGTATTTCGGCTTGCCGCCCGGGTTGGGCGTGAGGAGATAGCTCGAACGCGTCGGGATGTTGTCGATGCGGTCGACGAGGATGCGGCCGTCCTTGAGCGTGCTGTTCGCCCACTCGAAGAAGCTGTAGCGCGGATCCGAGATCAGGACCTCGTCACCGGGGCTCGCGTCGGGCGTCGTCATGTATACCTGGTTCTTCCATGTACGTCCGCCGAGGTAACGATTGAAGACGATGCGGTTGGTGCCGTCGCGCATCCACGTCGGGTTGAAGTCCGGATACTGGCCAGAGGTCAGCAGCCTCTCGCCCTTCCCGTCGACGCCGACGACACCGATCTTCGTCCGCCACCTCTCGAAGCCGCTGCCGTAGTGGAACGCTCTGAAGAAGGTGAAACGCTTGCCGTCCGCCGACCACGAGGGCTTGTGGTCGGCG
>CAZTPK010000305.1:0-1618 GCA_964614765.1 uncultured Gammaproteobacteria bacterium | reverse complement strand
AGTTAACCCCCCAGCACTTCACCCCGCCGCTGTTGGTGACGGCGCCGATCTTTCCGTCCGAGCCGACGATCGCGATCGAGTAGTCCCTCGAGACCGCCCATCTGCCATCCGGCTTGTTCTCCGCCGCTGCCGACGACGCGGCACACAGCGTTGCCACGGCCAGAAGTAACCTCGTGGATGGCGTCGCGCGGTAGCGCCGGACGCCCGAGCTGCGGCTGTTCATTCGGAATCTCGCGAATGACGGCGGCCAAGAGCGCCAAGCCAGACCAGGGCGCTGCCGAGCAGCCACACGCCTGCAGGGAGAGGAACGGAAGCGTCCTGTGTGAAATGGATGTTGTCGATACCGGTGGAACCCAGATTGTTCACATAGAGGTGCAATGGGCCGTTCGCCGCGAGTGCCTGAGTCAGAGGCCTGTAGGCAATGCCGGGATTCAGCGTCGCCGTGATCGCGAAAATATTCGGACTCGCGCGCGTGCCATGATCGTCCCAGGCGCGAATGTCCGTGACGTAACTGCCCTGCAACCATGTGCCGATATCGAAACCGCTCAGGAATACCCGTTTCCCGGAACTCGGCGTGAACACGATCTCTCCCGGCACGTCGAAGCTGCTATGTCCAAGCGCGTGCGGCAGCAGCGTGACTCCCTGAGCCGTGTAAGCGTATCCGGATGCCCAGTGACTGTATGATCCGAAGTCGGGCAGAAAGTCGACCACGATGTCCGGCGTCCAGCCATTGCCTTCCAGGTAGCTCACGCCCGCCACGACAGGGCGGTCCACATTGTCACCATACCCGGAAGGAATCGATGTCCCATTGAAGTTGCTGCCAACGTCGAATGTCAGGACGGTCGCCTTTGCCGCAGGGGACAGCAGCGCGGAAGCAGTGAGGATGACGCACAGTGCATACGTGCAATGGGCCGGAATAGCCCGTGTCCGGGAGACATCCGAGTGTTGAGTCGAGCGATGCATACACCCTCCGTCCGTCATCACATCCGCAGTTTCGTGCGCTCGAATGCGCCGCTACCCGGCGCGGCGGCGGCCAATGCCGATGAGTCCCAGCATCGCGCTCACCAGCAGCCAGAAAGCCGGCGGTAGCGGCACTGCCTCCACGGCCAGCGATCCGCTCGGCAGATCGAGCGCAAAGGTCCTGCCGTCGAAGATCGGGAAGACGAGGTTACTGAAACCGCCCTCGATCGAGTCCGCGAGCAGGAACTCGAAAACGTCGGTGAGCTGCGGCAGGAAGCCGTTGATCAGCACGACCTCCAGCGTCCCGTCGAGCGAGGCCGCGCCAGTGACGTCCAGCACGTCGAAGTCGATGCCGGGCGTGAGGCCACCGATCTCGATGACGAGCTTGCCCCCGGGCAGTTGCGAGTAGTCGCCCCCCACGGTGATGGTGCCGGGCGAGGCGCCGGGTGCAACGGTGCCGCCGTTGAGGAGATCGCCGAGCAAGGTCCCGCCGTTGCCGCGCAGGATTGCCGACGTGCCAAGCTGTATCGTGCCCGCGGCGATCGTGCCGCCGCTGCCGACCTCAAGGGTCGCATCCCCGCCTGAGTCGGCGAGATTGAAGTCCAGCCCCGCGGCGAGGAACGAGCCGGCGTTCAGTATCGACCCCGTGCCCTGTACC
>CAZTPK010000304.1:0-3469 GCA_964614765.1 uncultured Gammaproteobacteria bacterium | reverse complement strand
CAGACCCGACTAGCAGGCAGAGCTAGAGTATTTTCGGCGTGTCGCCGGGCGCCGCCATCCCGACCGCTGCGATTGCGGCCAGCAGGAGGGTCGGAAATCCGCTCAGCAACCAGTGCGAGCACGCCTTCGCCGCAACGACGACGCGGCGGGAGTGGCCTGCGAGCAGCATCTGATCCAGCGAGCCGTCGCGCGTGTCGGCATCGAGCAGGACGGCGTAGGCAAGCACCCCGACAGCCACGGTGAAGCACCACAACAGGGGCGGAACGAGCCGCTGGATCACGGCGCCGTCCGCGTACAGGCCCAGCCCCAGGATCGACGCCGCCGCGGCAATCAGCGCCGTCCATACGAAAGGCGCGCGATATCGCGCCGCCACCAGCACATCGCGGTCCACCACCGCGGCGATCGCGCGCAGGGGCCTGGCGTTCATGCCGGACCGGTTTCCGGCGGCAGCCGTCGAACCCTGAGGCCGGCGGCGTGGATCGGGCGATCGGAGGCGATGATCGCCACCCCTCGACCATGCAGGTGATCGGCGATCAAACGCGCGACTATCGCCGCATGGGTCGCATCGAGCGCGTGCAGGGGCTCCTCGAGCACCCAGATCGTTGCGCGCGTCGTCAGCAGCCGCGCGAATTCGACGAGGCGGTTCTGAATCGCGCCCAGGCGCCAGCACGGCGTATCGATCACGTCCTCCAGGCCGACCATCGCCAGCGCTGCCGCGAGGTCGATCCGCGCACAGCCGGCGCGGACGCGAATATGGAACCGCAGATTCTCCCGCGGTGTCAGCGTGGGCTTGAGGCCGCCGTGCAGGCCGATATACGCGAGCTCCGCGTGCATAAGTCGCGCGGACGAGCGCAGGCTCACGCCCTTCCATTGCACCTCCCCGCGCGCGGGGCGCTCAAGCCCGCATATCGCGCGCAGCAGGCGCGTCCGCGTCCGCACGCCTGCGCCGCAGATGCAGACCCCCTCACCAGGGTGGAGGGCGAGATCCACTTCCCACGACGGCCAGCCGTCGCCGACGGTGAGGGCGCGTACCTCCAGCAGCGGCTGCGCCTGCCGGTCCGCCAGCTCCTCGTGGGCGTCCGGCGCGCAGCATGACGGCGGGACCACGGCGTCGGCGCCCGGGCCGGCATCGATGCAGGCAGGTGGCTCGTGTCGGATTGCCGCAGGCATATGCATCGTCTGAACTCTTCCGTTCCCGATCGGATACCGCGGCCTTCAAAGGAGTGGTGGCAACAGCGAACCCAAGGCAAAAGATTAGGTGGAAAAATATCCCGCGTCTTGCAGAATCTATCACATATCGGCGTCCGGGCAATCACATAACATGTTATTTCGCTTAATGTTTTCTTAAGGCACGCGGATCCTCCGCCGCGTCGGATCCTTGGCGCGAGATTCTGTGTCGGGCACCCGGACTCCACCGGCCGGTGTCGGCTAATATCCTTGCGGGCATATCCCGTCCCGGCGATCGCGCGCGTGCATCGACGTGACGAAAAGCGGACGCTGTCCGCCGGCAGGGCAGAATCGAATCGATGTTCACCAACCTCCTCACCTACGCTGCGGTCGCGCTACTCATCTGGGGCGCGTACTTCTATCTGCGCGGCCGCGCCGAGCAGCGGCACGCCGCGCTGCACGCGCAGGCGGCGGCCGACGGCATGACCGAGCCTCCGTCGCTGCACCCCGTGATCGACGGCGGCAAGTGCATCGGCTGCGCCTCGTGCGTCCACGCGTGCCCGGAGGAGACGGTGCTCGGCGTCATCGACGGCAAGGGCCATCTCATCAACCCGACACACTGCATCGGCCACGGCGCCTGCAAGGCCGCCTGCCCGGTCGATGCAATCACCCTGGTGTTCGGGACGGCGAAGCGCGGCGTGGACATCCCGGTGGTGAAACCGAACTTCGAGACCAACGTGCCGGGCATCTTCATCGCCGGGGAGCTAGGCGGCATGGGGCTGATACGCAACGCGGTGGAGCAAGGGCGTCAGGCCATGGAGTCGGTGCGCCGGATGCCCGCCGTCGGCGAGGGCTCGCTGCTCGACGTGGTGATCGTCGGTGCCGGTCCGGCGGGGATCTCCGCCTCGCTGACGGCGATGTACCACAAGTTGCGTTTCGTCACGCTCGAGCAGGACACCCTGGGCGGCACGGTGGCGCATTTTCCGCGCGGCAAGGTCGTCATGACCAAGCCCGTGAAGCTGCCCATCGTCGGCATGGCGAAGTTCACGGAAACGAGCAAGGAAAACCTGCTGAAGTTCTGGGAGTCGGTCGTCGCGAGGACCGGGCTCCAGATCCGCTTCCGCGAGCGCGTCGAGGCGATCACCAAGGACGGTGAGGTGTTCACAGTCACGACCCCGGTCAACGTCTATCGCGCCCGCGCCGTCCTGCTGTGCATAGGGCGGCGCGGAACGCCGCGCACCCTGGGCGTGGAGGGCGAGCACCTGAGCAAGGTGGTCTACCGTCTCGTCGATCCCGAGCAGTACTGCGGCCAGCACGTGCTCGTGGTCGGCGGCGGCGACAGCGCGCTGGAGGCCGCCACCAGCATCGCCGAGTGCGCCGGAACGACGGTCACGCTGTCGTACCGCGGCGAGAACTTCAGCCGCGCCAAGGAGGCGAACCGCCGCAGGGTCGAGGAGGCGCGCCGCGCCGGTCGGCTGCGCGTGCTGCTCAACTCCAACGTCCGCGCCATCCGCGTGTCCACCGTGGCCATCGAGGAGGCCGGCCGCGTGCATGAGATCCCGAACGACGCCGTCATCGTCTGCGCCGGCGGCATACTGCCCACCGGCTTCCTCAAGCAGATCGGCGTCGAGGTTCAGACGAAATATGGCACGGCGTGATCGCGCCATGCGCCGGTGGCTCGCGGCGCTCCTGCTGCTGCATGGCGCACTGACCGCCGCAGCGCCGCTCGACGATGCACGTGCGGCCCTGCGCCAGAAGGACTATGCGCGCGCCGCGGAACTGCTGCGTCCGCTCGCGGACGCCAACGGCGCGGAGGCGCAGTACCAGCTCGGCGTGCTGTACCGATATGGGCTGGGCGTGGCGCGCAATCCGCAGGCCGCATTCACCTGGACGCGGCGCGCCGCCGAGCTCGGCCACGCGCAGGCGCAGTACAGCCTCGGCGTCATGTACGCAGAAGGCATCGGCGTCGCCGCCGATGCGGCAAGCGCGCAGTCGTGGTTCGAAAAGGCGGCCGCGCAGGGTCACAGACTGGCGCGCAGCAGGCTCCAGACTCCGGTGCGGGCCGCGTCCGCCGGCGAACGCGACGAGGACCCACCGACCTCGGCGACGCGGCCGACGCCAGACGCACCGGCACCGCAGCCCGCCTCCAAGCGAAGTGGCGCACCGGGGACGCCGGGGATCCAGACGGCCGAGACGGAGCGCACGCTGGTCGCCGCGGCGCGCAGCGGACGCACGGCCGCGCTGGGCAGACGCAGGAAGGCCCCCGACGATCTGCGGCGACCGGATCAGACGGGGGAGACCC
>CAZTPK010000303.1:0-3473 GCA_964614765.1 uncultured Gammaproteobacteria bacterium | reverse complement strand
CAACGACCTGTTCGTGAGCAACGTCTTCCAGGGCGTCCTGCTGCCGGAGGGCAGCGAAGTGGACGACGATGCGACCGCGAGCGAGCTTGGCCTCTCCTTCGACCTGACGCCCGACTGGCGGCTGTTCGGCCGCGTCGAGCGCAACTACCGCTTCGTCAACGCCGATGAGTACGGCAGCGCCGCGGGCGCGTTCCCGGTGCCGGCCACGCCGGTCACCCAGACCGGGCGTTCGGCGGAATTCGGCACGGCGTGGGAGGGCGGCAGTCTCTCCGCGCAGGCAGGCATCTACCAGCTCGATCTGGACAACGAGATCGAGTTCGACCCGATCCAGTTCATCAACACCAACATCGGCGAGACGCGCCGGCGCGGCGCGTTCATCGACGCCGCGTGGTCGCCGTTGGAGGCTCTGACGCTCAGCGCTCATTACGGCTATGTCGATGCGAGGATCGTCGGCGGGCCGCTCGAGGACCTGAACGTGCCCTTCGTGGCGGAGCACACTTTCCTCGTCGGCGCGGATTACCGCATCGCGCCGGCCGTGACCCTGCACCTGGAGGCCCTGGGAACGAGCGAGCGCAGCGCGGTCGGCGACTTTCAGGAGGCGTTCCCGGGGGCGCCGGGCTACGTCATCGCCAATGCCAACCTGCGCTGCCGATGGCGGTTCCTGGAGGCCGATCTGCGCGTGGGCAACCTCCTCGACAAGGACTACGTCGACAACGCCCAGCTCGGCTTCAGGCCGCCGCTGTTCGCGACCGAGACCGCGCGGTTCCCGGCGCCGGAGAGAACCGTGATGCTGACCGTGGGCCTGCGCTACGAGTAGCGCCGCGCGGTCGCGCGGCTTCGCGGCCCTCAGGTGCGGATGCCGACGCCCCGGTTGAGCAGGGCGAGGCATACGGCAAACAGGGCGGCGCTGAACACAGCGAGGACGACGAGGGCCGTGGCGACATCGATGTCCGAGACGCCGAGTATGCCGTAACGAAACGCGTTGACCATGTAGAGGATCGGGTTGGCGAGCGACACCTTCTGCCAGAATGGAGGCAGCATTCCTATCGAGTAGAACACGCCGCCCAGGTAGGTCAACGGCGTGAGTACGAAAGTCGGGATGATGGATATGTCGTCGAAACTGCGCGCGAATATGCCGTTGAGGAGCCCGCCCAGGGAAAACAGGACGGAGGTGAGCAGAACGACCATGGCGGTGATCCAGAGGGAATGCATGCGCAGGTCGGTGAAGAACAATGCCACCATCGTCACCACGACCCCGACGATCACGCCCCGGGCGACGCCGCCGCAGATATAGCCGCAGAGGATCACCCAGTTGGGGATCGGCGCCACCAGCATCTCCTCGATGTGCTTTTGGAACTTGGCGCCGAAGAACGACGAGACGACATTGGCGTATGCGTTGGTGATGACCGACATCATGATGAGGCCGGGCGCGATGTACTGGATATACTGGAAGCCGCCCATCTCGCCGATCCGCGGCCCGATCAGGCGACCGAAGATCACGAAATAGAGCGTCATGGTGATGGCTGGCGGCAGAATGGTCTGCAGCCATATGCGCATGAAGCGCGTGATCTCCTTGGTGACGATCGTGACGAACGCGATCAGGTAGCGGTATCGGCTCATGTCTACATCGCCCGCGGAGCGGACCTGGCGCCGGCTTCCGACGGGCCGTTCTCCGCTAGCAGTCGCACGAACAGCTCCTCCAGCCGGTTGGCCTTGTTGCGCATGCTCGCGACCTCGATCCCGCGCGCGGAGAGCTGCGCGAACAGCTCGTTGACGCTGCGATCCTTGCTGATGTCCACCGACAGAGTGGTCTCGTCGATACGGTGCAGGCCGAAGCCATCCAGACCGGGCAGGGCGGCCAGCGGTTTGCGCAGATCGAGGATGAAGGTCTCGACGTTCAGCTGCGCCAGCAGGCGCTTCATGGTGGTGTGTTCGATTATCTCGCCCTTGTCGATGATCGCGATGGTGCGGCAGAGGTTTTCGGCCTCCTCCAGATAGTGCGTCGTCAGGATGATGGTGGTTCCGCCGGCGTTCATCTCGCGCAGGAAGTCCCACAGCGAGCGCCGCAGCTCGATGTCGACGCCGGCGGTCGGCTCGTCAAGTATGAGCAGCCGCGGTTCGTGCAGCATGGCGCGCGCGATCATCAGCCGCCGCTTCATGCCGCCGGAGAGGGTGCGGGAGCGGTGATTGCGCTTCTCCCAAAGCCCCAGCTTGCCGAGGTACTTCTCCGCGCGCTCCAGGGCGAGCCGGCGCTTTACGCCGTAGAAGCCGGCGTGGTTGACGACGATATCGAGCACGGTCTCGAACTGCGAGAAGTTGATCTCCTGCGGGACCAGGCCGATGAACGACTTGGCCACTTCCAGGTGCGTGTCCATGTCCACGCCGTAGACCCGGACTGTGCCGCCGGTCTTGTTGACCAGCGCGCTGACGATTCCGATGGTCGTGGACTTGCCGGCACCGTTGGGCCCGAGCAGGGCGAAGAAGTCGCCCTCGTCGACCGTCAGGTCGATGCCCTTCAGTGCGACCACGCCGTTCTTGTAGGTCTTGGTGAGCTGCCTTATCTCCAGCGCGTGCATGTCGGCGGCGCGCGGTCGCGCGCGATTGCGGGCCTTGGCCGGTGAACGTCAGCGGCGGTACGGGCGGCCCAGCATCTCGGCAATCTTCTTGCTCTGGGCATCCGACACCGTCTTCAGGGCGATGAGGAGCTTGTCGTCGCGCTTCAGCAGTTGCCTGAAGAAGTCCTTGCCCACCTCGATCAGCCTGGTGTTGGTCTGCGCGCGAACGTTGGCGTTGTGCTTGCCCGGGCCGTTCGGAATGATGGCGAGCTCCCCGAAGTACTGGCCGCGCTGCAGCTCGGCGACCACCAGCACCTTGCCGTCGTCGTCGACGACGAACACCTCGACCACGCCGTCCAGCACGATGTACATGCTGTCCCCGGGCTCGCCTTCGCGGATGATGATCTCCCCGGCCGTGGCGTCGTGCATCCGCGCCCAGGCGCGCACGCCGGCGAGGTCCTCGTCGGTCAGGGTGCGGAACAGGCGATTGGACCGCAGCATGCGCCGGATGCGTTCCTCGTCGCCGAGCCGGTTTATGTCCAGCTCGTCCATCGGCAGCAGCTCCTCCTCGCGGCTGGCCTCGATGGCGGCGATCTGGCTGCCGTAGGCGTGCTCGACGTCGCGCCTTTCGATGCGGTAGACCCGCGCCGGCTGCAGCGCACGCACGGTCGCGTTGCGATAGCCGGAGGAGCCGGGCAGGAGCGCCTGCTCGCCGAAATACTCGCCCGTGCGCAGCGTCGCGATGGTTATCTCGCGGCCCGCCACCGCCTTGATGCGCACGTCCACGGACCCGTCGAGGATGATGTACATGCTGTCGGCGATGGTGCCCTCGCGGATGATCTCTTCCATCGGGCCGAAGTCCATTATCCTGTTGCGGGGCGAGGCGAGTATGCCCTTCAGCTCGTCGTCGCTCAGCTT
>CAZTPK010000302.1:0-3474 GCA_964614765.1 uncultured Gammaproteobacteria bacterium | reverse complement strand
GTCCAGCCCCGGGTCGGCGCGTGCCTCGGCCGTCGCCGGCGTGGCGAGTGCCAGCAGCGCCACGGCGACGACAGCACGCACGGCATGATTGGACATAAGATCGGACCGTCCCGCGTGGTCTTGATAGAGGATTATCGACCCGCGGGATTTTTTCTTGACGGACATGATCTTTTGGGGTCTCGGCCGCGCGCTCCCGCCGCGGGCGGCTGATGCAAAGGAGGGCGGGTCGTAGTATCGTCTCCGCGTTCCTGCAGGGATCACATAGGGCGGCCTTACGTTCATCGGCCGAAAGCGGTGTCCGTGGATCAACCGTCAAGATCGTCGCTTTCGCAGTCCCCGCCGCAATCGGTGGGTGCAGCCGTCATCCCCGATGTGCCGGTGGTCTCGATGCCCGAACTGCTGGCGCGGGCGGCCGCCCACGCCCTCGATGCGCCCGCCTCACTGTTCAGCCTCGTCAAGTCCGACCGGCATCAGACGACGGGCGCGTTCGGACTGTCGACCGAGCTCTGCCGCGCCCTTGCCACCAGGGTCTCGGACCCCCTGTACGCAGGGCTCTCCGCCAGCGGTCAGTCATTCCTCGCCGAGGACACGCACCAGCACCCGACGACGCCGGTATGCACGGCTCTGCTCGAGTGCGGCTTCCGTTCCTGCCTGGCCGTGCCGTACAAGGCCGCCAACGGACGGCTGCATGGGATGTTATGCGTTTTCGACAACCGGCCGCGTGGATGGCCCGAGCGAGGCGCCGAGGTGCTGCGCGATCTGGCGGCGCTCGCCATATCCGGGGTCGAACGGCAACCCGGCGGCGGCATCGCCGAGGACGGCGAGACGGAGACCATGTTGCGGGCGCTGGCCGAGCGCGCCGCCGACGCATTCCTGGTTCACGACGAGACCGGTCGGCTCACCGAGGTGAATCGGGCAGCCTGCGACTGCCTGGGTTACGCCCGCGACGAGCTGCTCGCGATGTCGGTGCAGGATCTGGAAGCGGACGAGACCGCGACGGGGAAGGGCGGTGAGGCCTGGGCGTGCCTGCAGCCTGGCCAGGGGATGACCGGGCGGGCGCCGTACCGCCGCAAGAACGGCACGACCGTGTCGATGGACATACGGCGCAGCTGCTGCCGGTTGCACGGCGAAAGGCGCTTCCTCCTGCTCGCGCACGATCGCACGCAGCGATTGACAGCCGAGGAGGGCCTGCGCCAGCAGGCGATGCTCATCCATCTCGCCCACGATCCGATCTTCGTGTGGGACGAAACGAACGGCATCGTGTTCTGGAACCAGGGCTCCGAGCGCCTCTACGGGTACTCCAAGGAAGAGGCGGCGGGGCGGGCGTCGCACGTCCTGCTCAAGACTGTTTTTCCCGATTCGCGCGAACAGTTGCAGGCCGAACTCGACCGCCACGGCAAGTGGTCCGGCGAATTGCGCCAGTACACGCGCAGCGGTCGGCAGGTCATCGTATCCAGCCGCGTTCAGAAAGTGACGATTGGCGGCCGCACGCTGATGCTGGAGGCCAACCGCGACATCACCGCCCTGCGGCGGGCGATGGAACAGCTGGCGTTGAGCGAACGGCGCTTTCACGGGCTCGTGCAGATCGCCCCTGTAGGTGTGTTCGAGACGGATGCCGGCGGCGACTGCCTTTACGTCAACCAGCGCTGGTGCGACATCACCGGAATGTCTCCCGAGCAGGCCCAGGGCAAGGGCTGGATGGGCGCCGTGTATCCCGAGGACCGGGAGCGCGTCAGCGCGCAATGGTACCGGGCGGTCGCCGGGCGCACGCCGTTCCAGGCCGAATACCGCTGCCAGCGACCGGACGGGGTGGTGCGCTGGGCGCTTTGCAGCGGCATCCCCCAGCATGGCCCCGACGGCAGCCTCGTGGGTTTCATGGGCACGGTCACCGACATCTCGGACAACAAGGACGTGGAACTGGAGCTGCGCCGCTCGCGCGAACAACTGCGAACCCTCCTCGGCCGGCTGGACGAGGCGGTGGAGGCGGAACGCCGCCACCTTGCGCGGGAGGTCCACGATCAGCTCGGGCAGGCACTGACGGCCCTGAAGCTCGATGCGAGCTGGGCGGCGCAGCGCCTTGCCGGCGGGGACGAGACCGTCCGCGCCGCCGTGATAGACAAGCTCAGGGGCATGACCGCGCTCATCGACACGACCGTGGACAGCGTGCAGCGCATTAGCGCACAACTGCGCCCGCAGATGCTGGAGGACATGGGACTGGTGCCCGCCCTGGAGGTTTATGCGGAGCAGTTCGCGGAGCGCACCGGCATCCGCTGCGGCGTGCACGCCAGCGAGAGCCCGGCGCTCTCGGGCGCGGAGGCCACGCACGTGTTCCGCATCGTGCAGGAGGCGATGACCAATGTCGCCCGCCATGCGCGCGCGACGCGTGTCGACGTATCGCTGGTCGAGGTCGAGGGCGAATTGCGCGTGGACGTTCGGGACGACGGCCGGGGCATCGCGGATAGCGAGCAGAACTCGGCGAGCGCTCTGGGCATGCTCAGCATGCGTGAACGGGCGCGGCTGCTGGCCGGTCGTCTGACGGTGACAGGCATCCCCGGTCGTGGCACAGTCGTAAGTCTGGCAATGCCCGTCGATGCGGACTCGGCAGCAACCAAGTGAAGATGGCGGAAATGAGACTGATCATCGCCGACGACCACCCAATCGTCAGCCGCGGGGTTAAACAACTCCTGCTCGATGCATTTCCCAGCGCGACCATCGACGAGGTGGAGGACACCGACATGCTGCTCAGCGCCACGCGCCAACAGCGTTACGACGCCATCATCATGGACCTGACCATGCCCGGAAACGAGGGCATGGGCGGGCTCACCTCGCTGCGACGGCAATGCCCGGAGGTTCCGATACTGGTGCTCAGCATGCATCCGGAGGAGCATTTCGCGCTGCGTGCGCTGAAGGCGGGCGCCGACGGCTATCTCACCAAGAAAAAGGCGCCGGAGGACCTGCTGACCGCCGTGCGCACGATACTGAGCGGGGACGACTACGTCAGCGTTGCACTGGCCAAGCGCCTGGCCATGAACGTCATCGGCGACGGCGCGCAGCAGCCGCACGAACGGCTCTCGCCGCAGGAATACCGGGTGATGTGCCTCATCGGCGCGGGAAAGACGGTCGGCGAGATCGCCGAGATGCTGCACCTGAGCGTCAAGACGGTGAGCACGCACCGCACCAACCTGTTGAAAAAGCTCGGTCTGGCGAACAACGCGGAGATCATGCGTTACTGCCTGGACCACGACCTCACCTGATCCGCGCCCAGCCGGCTTCACTGCCGCCCTTGCGGCCGTCATCGCGTGCGGAAGGGACCGGCTCGGTATATGTCCTAGACATTAACCGGGCGACCGCCTATCAAGGCATCGATACTGCAGACCGCTATAGGGTTAGTACGGACGCAGGTCTCGGAACAAGGACGGTTGTCCAAGGCACCGGGCCGGCAGGATGCCGGCCCGGTGCCCCCTCCCAACCGTG
>CAZTPK010000301.1:0-3483 GCA_964614765.1 uncultured Gammaproteobacteria bacterium | reverse complement strand
CCCCCCGGCCCGGAAGGCTACACGTCGATCATCGGCGAGGCCAAGCGCGAGGCGCATACCGTCCTGCCATTCGTGTTCATGGCATGAGGTCGAGGAATTTCGCCCGGGTATCCCGGGCGGACTGCAGATCGTGACGCGAGGGCGTCACGGAGGTCCCGGCCGCGGGGGCGTCGCGGTAACGGCCGCAAGGCCAATAAGGAGGTAGAAACATGGCTGAAAACAGAAGTGGGTCGCTATCCGGCCTGACGGAGGGGGAGGCGAAGGAGTTTCACTCCCTTTTCATGACGAGCTTCATTATTTTTACGGTGATCGCAATCATCGCGCACTTTCTGGTCTGGCAGTGGCGTCCGTGGCTTCCGGGGCCGCAGGGTTACACATCGATGATCGATGGCCTGCAAGGCACTGTGAACTCGATCATTCCGTTCGTTTCATAGGAGGGCTGACTCATGTGGCGTTTATGGCTTCTTTTCGATCCGCGCAGGACCCTGGTGGCGTTGTTCACGTTCCTGTTCGCGCTGGCGGTGCTGATCCATTTCATCCTGCTGAGCACCGACAGGTTCAACTGGATCGAGGGTCCGCGGGCAGCGGCTGGTGCACCGACGGCGATGCAGATCTCGCCCGCACCATCATCCGCTACGGTGCCCGACGACACGATCAGTTGAAGTCGATGTCCGGATCGCAGCGGACGAGGTTCAGGTCCTCGCCCGGATCTGTCCGCTGCGATTCGCACTTTGAAACAGGCAGCCCGAGGCGGCTGCAGCGGGGGAGGACACGGCTATGGCCATGCTCAGCTTTGAAAGAAAATACCGCGTCCGTGGCGGAACTTTGATTGGCGGGGATTTGTTTGATTTCTGGGTGGGACCGTTCTACGTCGGCTTCTTCGGAGTCACCACCATCTTCTTTGCCGTGCTCGGAACGGCGCTCATTCTCTACGGGGCGGCGCTCGGGCCGACCTGGAATATCTGGCAGATAAGCATCGCACCGCCCGACCTGTCATACGGGTTGAGTCTCGCGCCCCTCAAGGAGGGCGGACTGTGGCAGGTAATAACGGTATGCGCACTCGGCGCCTTTGTCTCGTGGGCGCTGCGCGAGGTCGAGATCTGCCGCAAGCTCGGAATCGGTCTGCACGTGCCGATCGCCTTTTCGTTCGCAATATTTGCGTACTTCACGCTCGTGGTGATTCGGCCGGTGCTGATGGGGGCATGGGGCCATGGGTTTCCCTACGGCATCATCAGTCACCTCGATTGGGTATCGAACACCGGCTATCAGTACCTGCACTTCCACTACAATCCGGCGCACATGCTCGCGGTCAGCTTCTTCTTCACCACGACGCTGGCGCTGTCGCTGCATGGCTCGCTCATCCTGTCGGCGACGAACCCTGCGCGGGGCGAACCGGTCAAGACCGCCGAGCACGAGAACACGTTCTTCCGCGACGCGATCGGTTACTCCATCGGCACCCTCGGCATACACCGCCTCGGCCTGTTCCTCGCTCTTGCCGCCGTGTTCTGGAGCGCGGTCTGCATCGTGATCAGCGGGCCGTTCTGGACGCGGGGCTGGCCGGAGTGGTGGAACTGGTGGCTCAACCTGCCGATCTGGCGATAACGAAAGGGGAGCGCAATGGCCGAGTATCAGAACATATTCACCAGGGTGCAGGTTCACGCACCGGCGTATCCGGGCGTGCCGCTCACCGGTCGAAACGCAGAGCGCTGGGGCAAACCATGGTTTTCCTACTGGCTCGGCAAGTTCGGCGATGCGCAACTGGGTCCGATCTACCTGGGCTGGTTGGGGTTCTGGTCGATCGTCTGCGGCGTCATCGCCATCGAGATCATCGGTCTCAACATGTGGGCGTCGGTGAACTGGGACCCCGTGCAGTTCGTGCGGCAACTGCCGTGGCTGGCATTGGAACCGCCTTCGCCAAAGTACGGCATCAGCATACCGCCTCTGAATGAAGGCGGCTGGTGGCTGATGGCCGGCTTTTTTCTGACGACCTCGATCCTGCTGTGGTGGCTGCGCATGTACCGCCGCGCGCGTGCACTTGGAATGGGAACGCACGTCGCATGGGCATTCGCCTCCGCGATCTGGCTGTATCTCGTGTTGGGCTTCATCCGTCCGCTGCTGATGGGTAGCTGGAGTGAGGCGGTGCCGTTCGGGATCTTTCCCCATCTTGACTGGACGGCGGCGTTTTCCATCCGCTACGGGAATCTCTTCTACAACCCCTTCCACATGCTGTCGATCGCATTCCTCTACGGATCGACACTGCTGTTCGCGATGCATGGGGCGACGATCCTTGCGGTCAGCCGCCTGGGCGGCGAACGGGAGATCGAGCAGGTGCTCGACCGCGGCACGGCGGCCGAGCGCGCCGCATTGTTCTGGCGCTGGACCATGGGCTTCAACGCCACCATGGAGTCCGTGCACCGCTGGGCGTGGTGGTTTGCCGTGCTTTGTCCGCTGACGGGCGGAATTGGCATCCTGCTGACCGGAACCGCCGTCGATAATTGGTACCTGTGGGCGGTGAAGCATGGGGTGGCGCCGGCGTACCCGATCACGTCACCGCCCGTCGTCGATCCGGCCACGCTGCAAGGGGGGGGACCGTGATGAGAGCGATTGCATGCAAATCCTTGCCGTCCGGCGTACTGGTCGCCTGCCTGACGGTTTCCGGCTGCGAGAGCCCGCCGGTGGAAACGATCCAGACCGGCTACCGGGGAACCGGCATGGTACAGGTGGACAACCAGGAGGCGTCCATCGCGAAGCGGGCCGCGAATCAGCCCCCGGCGGCGATACCGCCGATCCCCGGGGATGAAACCGCAACTGCGGCCAGCGCCTACCAGAACGTTCAGCTGCTCGGTGACCTCAGCACGGGCGAGTTCAACCGCCTCATGATCGCGATCACCAATTGGGTCTCCCCGCAGGAGGGCTGCACATACTGTCATTCGGCGGAGAACTTCGCGGACGATTCGAAGTACACGAAGGCTGTTTCCCGTCGCATGCTGGAGATGACGCGGCACATCAACTCCGGCTGGAAGCCGCACGTCGCCGAGACCGGCGTCACCTGTTTCACCTGTCACCGCGGACAGCCGGTGCCGGCCAATGTCTGGTTCCGCGATGCGGGTCCGGCGCACGCGAAGGCCTACTCGGGGAACAAGGCAGGTCAGAACGCGCCGGCAGACAAGGTCGGTCTGTCGTCGCTGCCGAACGATCCGTTCACGTTCTACTTCGACATGGCAGATGAGATCAGGGTTGCATCGGCGCAAGCGCTGCCGGGGGGCAATCCGCATGACATCATGCAAACGGAGAAGACCTACGGTCTGATGATGCACCTGTCGCAGTCCCTGGGCGTGAACTGCACCTTCTGCCACAACAGCCAGTCATTCTCGTCGTGGAGCCAGAGCACGCCGCAGCGCGTCACTGCCTGGCACGGGATCCGAATGTTACGGGATCTCAACGCGAACTTCCTTACGCCAATGACGGAAACGTTCCCCCGGA
>CAZTPK010000300.1:0-3489 GCA_964614765.1 uncultured Gammaproteobacteria bacterium | reverse complement strand
GGCAGGCTCTGAATAGGTCCATCCTGTACTTCTCAGAGCACGGTCGGCAAGGAGCGTGATTCTTGTCGACCTTTCTTTTCGATGGCCTGCGGCCATCGACCATGGCGGGGACATCCACGCACCGCGGGAAGCCCAGCCTTCCGCAGCGCTTCCCTAGAGCTTGTCGGTGTACGTGGAGATCTTCGCGCCGGCCTTCAGGGCGGCAAGGTAGTCGCGCCAGTCGTTGTTGGCGTAATTCGCGAACAGCGCCTCCCGCTCGGCCTTGCGCTTGTCCTCGTCCGGCTTCGAAAGGTCCGGCTCGGCCACACCCGTAACGCCGACGATGACGTAATCGCCCGTTCCCAGCGACAGGCCGTCGTAACGGACCTCGCCGCGGGTAGTGTAGGGAATGCGAAACGCCAGGCGTCCGACCGCGCGACTGAGCCTGGTGTCGCCCTCGCGGGTCGCTCCTTTGACCTCCGTCCACGCGAGCTGCTCGGAGCGGGCCAGGGCATTGCGGTCCTCGCCCTTGGCGAGGCGTTCCAGAAGCGCCTTGCCGCGCTCCTCGGCCTTCCGTTTCGCGAGCTCCGCGGTCACCAGCGACACCACCTCCGCCCTTACGTCGGCCAGCGGCCGAAGGGCCGAGGGCTTGTGTTCGACCAGGCGCAGCACCAGCGCGTGCGTCGGGCCGATCTCTATCGGCTGGCTGTTCAGACGCTCCATGATCACCTCGCTGCTGAACGCCGCCTCGACCACCTTCGGGTTGGCGAACAGCCCTTCCCCGCCAGTGCGCGTCACGAACCCGGTTTCCTTCACGCTCAGGTTCAACGCCTTGGCCGCCGGCTCGAGCGAGTCGGAGTTCTCGTAGGTCAGCGTCGACAATTGGTCGGCCTGATCGAAGTACATCTTCTCGGCCTGCTCCTTGCGCACCGCCGCCTCGACGTCGGCGCGGGCCTCCTCGAAGGTCTTCGAGGTCGCCGCCTTGATCTCGTTGAGGCGTATGACGTGCCAGCCGAACTCGGTGCGTATCGGGCCTCGCAGCTCGCCCGGCTGCATGGAGAAGGCGGCCTCGTCGAACTCCTTGGCCATCACGCCGCGCGGAAAGAAGCCCGTCTTGCCGCCTTCCGCCTTGGATCCGACGTCGTCGGATTTCTGCATCGCGATCTCTTCAAAGGACTTGCCCGACTTGGCCTCGTTCAGATAACCCTCCGCCAGCTTGCGTGCCGCCTCGACCTCCTCGGGCTTCGCGTCCTTCTTCACATGCACCAGGATGTGGTTGGCGCTGCGTTCCTCCGGCGTGCTGTAGGTCGCCTTGTGGGTCTCGTAGTAGTCCTTGAGGGCCTGCTCGTCGATCGCCACCTCCTTGGCCAACTCGTCGGCCGACAGCTCCACGTAGGCCAGCTTCACCATCTCCGGGGACATGAAGCGCGCGCTGTTGCGCTGGTAGTAGTCCTCGATCTGGGCCTCCGTCGGGGTTATCTGGCTCTTCAACGGTTCCGCGGCGACTGTCGCATACACGACGTCGCGCTGCTGCCCTTTCAGTCTCTCGACGACCTCGACCGCGGCCTGGGTGACGAAGTTGGTATCGCTTATGCCTTGGTGCAGCTGCTCCGCGGCCAGGTCCACTCGCATGCGCTCCTCGAAACCCGTCGGCGACAGCCCGAGGTCACGCAATCTGTTCTCGTACAGCTGCGGCACGAACTTGCCGTCCTTCTGAAACGCCGGGAAAAGCTGGATGGCGCCGACCAGATCGCCGTCCCCGACCCGCAGACCGTGCCGCTGCGTCGCGGTCTCGAGCAGACGATCGCTGATAAGCTTGTCGATGGTCTGCTGCTTGAGGGCGTTGCCGTCGAGCTGGCTGATGTCGCCCAGCAACGACTGCATGTAACGGCGCTGCTCCTGGTATGCACGCTCGTAGTCCTGCAGTCGGATCTTGGTGCCGTTCACCTTGGCGACCACGATCTCCGAGCGCTCCCGGACGTACCAGTTCACGCCCCACAGCGCGAAGGGAATGAGCAGCAAGCCGAAAACGACGGTGGCAAACCAGCCGTGGGCGCGATCCCGAATGTTCTGCAACACGTTCGTCTACCTCGCGATTCGGTCAACCCCGTGAGGGCACAATTATCAAGGGCCAATTGTTCGAAGCAACAATGAAAAAGGGCGCACCCTGCGTGCGCGGGAGCGCCCTGGAGATTGGCGGAGCGGACGGGACTCGAACCCGCGACCCCCGGCGTGACAGGCCGGTATTCTAACCGACTGAACTACCGCTCCTAGGAATTTTGGTGGGTGCTGAGGGGATCGAACCCCCGACATTCGCCTTGTAAGGGCGACGCTCTCCCAGCTGAGCTAAGCACCCAGGCGCTGCACCCGTTCCAGCGGGGCGCGCTAGTTTACGGCATCCTTCAGGGCCTTGCCAGCCTTGAAACCCGGGACTCTCGCCGCCTTTATCTTCAAGGTCTCACCGGTTTTCGGATTGCGGCCCGTGCGGGCGGCCCGCTTGCGAACCGTGAAGGTACCGAAGCCCACCAGGGTGACCGCCTGTCCCTTCTTGAGTTCCTTGGTGATGTTCTCCAGCGTCGCATCCAGGGCCCGCGTCGCCGTTGCCTTCGATACGTCTGCAGCCTCGGCAATCTTCTCAATGAGATCTGCTTTGTTCATTGTCGCTCATCCCCTTTGGCTTGTTGTCGCTGAGTTCCATGGTATGCGGCGGCGCGATTATTGCGCCGCCTTGCCTGGACGTGAGGAACTTCGGGCGTCTCGAGAGAGGGCTTTATACCAACAGCTCTTCGAAGGCGTCAAGCAACCGCAACGTGCGAAGTCGTTTCACGAAACCACCAACGACTTGTCCCGGGATTGGCAGCGAATTAGGGAAGTCGGCGCGCTAGTGGGCACGCAGCAGATCGGCGGATTCCTCGCCTTCCGGTTTCGCCGCGGGCGTCGGTGGTTCGGTGGATTCCTCGAACTTCGCCGGTGCCGGCAGACGCTGCAGTGCCACCTCGAGCACCTCGTCGATCCAACGCACCGGCCGAATATCAAGGTTCTGCTTGATGTTCTTCGGAATCTCCGCGAGTTCACGCTGGTTCTCGAACGGAATCAGAACCGTCTTGATGCCGCCACGCAGCGCGGCCAACAACTTTTCCTTCAGACCGCCGATGGGCAGGACTTCGCCCCGCAACGTGATTTCGCCGGTCATCGCCACGTTCGAACGCACCGGGATCCCCGTGAGGGCGGACACCAAAGCCGTGCACATGCCGACGCCCGCGCTCGGACCGTCCTTCGGGGTGGCACCCTCCGGAACGTGGAAGTGCACGTCGCGCTTGCGGTAGAACTCCGGATCGATGCCCAGGGCCGGGGCGCGGCTGCGCACCACGGTCATCGCTGCCTTGATGGACTCCTGCATGACGTCGCCCAGGCGCCCGGTATAGGTCTCCTTGCCCTTGCCGCTGACCACGGCCGCCTCGATCGTGAGCAGGTCGCCGCCGACCTCGGTCCACGCCAGACCGTTGGCGA
>CAZTPK010000299.1:0-3502 GCA_964614765.1 uncultured Gammaproteobacteria bacterium | reverse complement strand
CCATCGCCTCCTCGGTGTCGAACAGGAAGGCGGCGAGTGATTTGCAGAGCTCCGTCTTGCCCACGCCGGTGGGCCCCAGGAACAGGAACGATCCGTACGGCTTGTTCGGATCCGAGAGGCCCGCGCGCGCGCGGCGGATCGCGTCCGAGACCGCCTTGACGGCCTGGTCCTGGCCGATGACGCGGGCGTGCAGCGCCTCCTCCATGCGTAGCAGCTTCTCGCGCTCGCCTTCCAGCATCTTGGAGACCGGGATGCCGGTCCACTTCGAGACCACCTCGGCGATCTCCTCCTCGGTGACCTTGTTGCGCAGCAGCTTCATGTCCGACATTTCCGCCTGGCTCGCCATGTCGAGCTGCTTCTCGAGATCCGGGATGAGTCCATAGCGCAGCTTGGACATGCGCTCCAGATCGCCGGCGCGGCGTGCCGCTTCGAAGTCCTGGCGCGCGTGTTCGAGCTTTTCCTTGATGTGCTGGGTGCCGTGCAGCGCGGCCTTCTCGGCCTTCCAGATCTCCTCCATGTCGGAGTACTCGCGCTGCACCCTCGTGATCTCCTCCTCCAGGGCGGCCAGCCGCTTGCGTGAAGCTTCGTCGGTCTCTTTGGCGAGCGCCATGCGCTCCATCTTCAGCTGCACGAGGCGGCGATCGAGCTTGTCCATCTGCTCCGGCTTGGAGTCGATCTCCATGCGGATGCGCGAGGCGGCCTCGTCGATGAGATCGATGGCCTTGTCGGGCAATTGCCGGTCGGTTATGTAGCGGTGCGAAAGCGTGGCGGCGGCGACGATCGCCGGATCGGTGATCTCGACGCCGTGGTGCACCTCGTACTTCTCGTTCAGACCGCGCAGGATGGCGATGGTGTCCTCCACCGTCGGTTCGTTGACCAGCACCTTCTGGAAGCGGCGCTCGAGCGCGGCGTCCTTCTCGATGTACTTGCGGTACTCATCCAGCGTGGTGGCGCCGATGCAGTGCAACTCGCCGCGGGCGAGCGCCGGCTTGAGCATGTTGCCGGCGTCCATGGCGCCCTCGGCCTTGCCCGCGCCCACCATCGTGTGCAGCTCGTCGATGAAGAGGATCACGTTGCCTTCCTGCTTGGCCAGGTCCTTGAGCACGCCCTTGAGGCGCTCCTCGAACTCGCCGCGGAACTTGGCGCCGGCGATGAGCGCGCCCATGTCCAGGGCGAGCACGCGGCGGCCGCGCAGGCCCTCGGGCACCTCGTTGTTGACGATGCGCTGGGCCAGTCCTTCGACGATCGCGGTCTTGCCCACGCCGGGTTCGCCGATGAGCACGGGGTTGTTCTTCGTGCGCCGCTGCAGCACCTGGATGGTGCGGCGGATCTCGTCATCGCGTCCGATCACGGGATCGAGCTTGCCCTGCTCGGCGCGCGCGGTGAGATCGATGGTGTACTTCTCCAGCGCCTGCCGGGTTTCCTCGGCATTGGGGTCGGTGACCTTCTCGCCGCCGCGCACGGCGTCAATGGCCTTCTCCAGGCGCTCCTTGCCGCCGCCGAACTTCCGCAGCATCTCGCCCGCCTGCCCCTTGTCCTCCGCGACGGCGAGCAGGAACATATCGCTCGAGATGTACTGGTCTTTGCGCTTCTGGGCGTACTTGTCGCAGAGGTTCAGCAGCCGCACCAGGTCATTGGACGGATGGACATCGCCGGCCGTACCCTCCACCCGCGGCAGGCGCTCCAGCGACTGCGCCAGCGCCGCCCGCAGGCCGCCGACGTCCACGCCGGCCTGCTGCAGCAGGGCCCGGGTGCCGCCACCGTCCTGGTCTATGAGCGCGGCGAGCAGGTGCACGGGCTCCATGAACTGGTGATCGCGGCCTATCGCCAGGCTCTGCGCATCGGCGAGCGCGGTCTGGAATTTGGTGGTCATCTTGTCGATGCGCATGTGTTGCTCCGAAAACGGGTGGACTCGAGTGCCTGCAAAGATGGGGCCGTGGCGTTGCGGTTTCAAGGCGCGGGCGAGGCCCGAGGTGACGCGGATCAAGCCCGCCGGGGCGGAGGCCGTCGGCCAGGCGGGGTGACACGGCGTCCGTGCTTGGTGATTCGGCGGCGGTCCCGAGGTCTCGCGTTGCATATGCGAACCGGCAATGACCGATCGCGAATACCGCCCGCCTCTGGCGATACCCCGTCGGCGGTCTTCCTCTCAGCCGCCGTGGGCGTGCAGGGACGCGGCGGCCAGCGCGATGACCGCCACACCCGCGGATATCAGCACCACCTGCTTGATGCCCCCGGGCAGGTCCGTGCGCCGGTGCAGGCCCGGGATGAGATCCCCGACGGCGATGTAGATGAAGCTCGCCACTGCGACGGCGATGACGTAGGGCAGCGCCACGCTGTCCGGCGACAGCCCCAGGTAGGCGAGCAGCGCGCCGACCACGGTGGTGAGGCTGCAAAGCACGTTCAGCACGAAGGCGTGGGCGCGACTGTAGCCGCTGTGAATCAGGATGACGAAATCGCCGACCTCCTGCGGGATCTCGTGCGCAGCCACGGCCAGGGCGGTGACGATCCCCAGGGACACATCGGTCATGAACGCCGCGCCGATCAGCACGCCGTCGACGAAGTTGTGCAGACCGTCGCCGACGATGATCAAGGCGCCCGTCGATCGCCGCCGGCCGCCCGCGTGGGCATCGTGTCCGTGGCCTTCGCATTGATCCTCGTGGCAGTGGCGCCAGAGCACGAGTTTCTCCAGCACGAAGAACAGCAGCAGGCCGCCCAGCACCGCCCCGGTCACGGCGTGCAGGTTGTCGTTGCCGGCGCCCTCTAGGGCCTCCGGCAGCAGCCCCAGGAAGGCCGCGCCCAGCAACGCGCCGGTGGCGAAGCTCACCATGTGCGGCATGGCGCGATCGCGCAAGGCGGGAGGAACGGCGAGCAGCGTGGCGGCGGCCAGCACGCTCAGTACGCCGCCGAGCAGGGAGAAGACGAGGATCCACGCGAGCAGTGTCATTGATGGAGCGGGTCAGGGAACGCCGGCCGCTTTGTTATTGGCGCGGGAGTATAGCGGTTCGGGGCCCCGCAGGCTCCATCCATGCGAGCGTGGCCATGCGACCGGTATCGCGGCCGTTGCCGCCATCTCGCCGGTAGGAGTAGAAACGAGCGGCCTCGCGGTAGGCGCAGTGCGAGCCGCCGTGGACGCTGGTCACGCCCCGTGCATGGAGCATGGCACGCGCAATGGCGTAAAGGTCGCAGCGATAATGGCCTGCACGCGTCGGGGCGAAGGCGCTGCCCAGACCGGGTTTCTGCCGGGCGAACGCGTCCAGGACCTCTTCGCCGACCTCGTAGCGCTCGGCGCCGATGGCCGGCCCCAGCCAGGCGATCAAGTCGCCCCGCGGCGACCGCATGCGGGCCAGTCCGGCGTCGATGATGCCGGCGGCGAGCCCGCGCCAGCCGCCGTGGAGTGCGGTGAGCTCGGCGCCGGAACGATCGGTGATGACGATCGGAAGGCAGTCGGCGGTCAGGATGGCGCAGACGATGCCCGCTTTGCGGGTATAGGAGCCGTGGGGCG
>CAZTPK010000298.1:0-3504 GCA_964614765.1 uncultured Gammaproteobacteria bacterium | reverse complement strand
GGGGGGACAGCGCCGGGCCTGGACCGCGGGGGCGGTCCGCGGGGCGGGCGCCGCCGGCGCCATTGCCCTGCATCGCGGTGAAAGCATCAACAGCATCTGGTTCATCGTGGCCGCCGTGTGCATCTACGCGCTCGGCCTCCGCTTCTACAGCGCCTTCGTCGCCGCGCGCGTGCTCGCCCTCGACGCCACGCGCGCCACGCCAGCCGAGCGGCTCAACGACGGCCGCGACTACCTGCCGACCAACCGCTGGATCGTCTTCGGCCACCATTTCGCGGCGATCGCCGGCCCGGGTCCCCTGATCGGGCCTACCCTGGCCGCCCAGTTCGGCTACCTGCCCGGGACGATCTGGATCCTCATCGGCGCGGTGCTGGGCGGCTGCGTGCAGGACTTCGTGATCCTGTTCTGCTCGTTGCGCCGCAACGGCCGATCGCTGGGCCAGATGGCCCGTGACGAGCTCGGGGCGCTCGGGGGCGCGGTGGCGCTGATCGGGGTCATGGCGATCATGATCATCCTCATCGCGGTGCTCGGGCTCGTGGTCGTCAACGCGATGAAGCACAGCCCCTGGGCGACCTCGACGGTGGCCGCGACGATACCCATCGCCGTGCTCATCGGGCTGTACATGCGCAACCTGCGGCCCGGCCGCGTCATCGAGGGGACGGCGCTGGGCGTGGCGCTGCTCGTCTTTTCGGTCGTCGCGGGCGGCTGGATCGATCATCACCCGGTGCTGCGCGGCTGGTTCGACTACGACGGTCCGCAGCTCGCACTCATGATCATCGCCTACGGCTTCGCCGCGGCGGTCCTGCCGGTGTGGCTGCTGCTCGCGCCGCGGGACTATCTCTCGACCTTCATGAAGATCGGCACCATCGTCGCACTGGCCATCGCCATCGTGATCCTGCGGCCGGAGGTGAAGATGCCGGCGATGACGCAGTTCATCGACGGCACCGGGCCGATCTTCGGCGGCACGCTGTTCCCGTTCGTCTTCATCACCATCGCCTGCGGCGCCATCTCCGGCTTCCACTCCCTCATCTCATCGGGCACCACCCCGAAGCTGCTGGGCAACGAACGCGACGCCCGCTTCATCGGCTACGGCGCGATGGCCATGGAATCCTTCGTCGCCGTCATGGCGATGGTGGCGGCCACGGTGCTCGATCCCGGGGTCTATTTCGCCATCAACAGCCCGGCGGGCGTCGTCGGCGCCGAGGCCGCCAGGGCGGTGCAGACGATCTCGGAGTGGGGATTCCCGG
Organism: uncultured Gammaproteobacteria bacterium; assembly: GCA_964614765.1. Taxonomy (GTDB): domain Bacteria; phylum Pseudomonadota; class Gammaproteobacteria; order JAJPIJ01; family JAJPIJ01; genus JAJVHZ01. The sequence continues at coordinate 2,260 of CAZTPK010000298.1, read as the reverse complement.
TGACGGTCGAGCAGATGACGGCGCTGGCCCGGGAGATGGGCGAGTCGACGCTGTTCGCGCGCACCGGCGGCGCGCCGTCGCTCGCCGTCGGCATGGCGAGCATCTTCTCGCAGGCCTTCGGCAACACGCTGCTCGCGGTGTGGTACCACTTCGCGATCATGTTCGAGGCCCTGTTCATTCTCACGACGCTGGACGCCGGCACGCGGGTCGCGCGCTTCATGCTGCAGGACATGCTCGGCAACGTCTTCCCCGCCCTAGGCCGCACGAGCTGGTACCCGAGCGTGCTCCTCTGCAGCGCGCTGGTCGTCGCGGGCTGGGGATATTTTCTGTACATCGGAACCATCGACCCCCTGGGCGGCATCAACAGCCTCTGGCCGCTGTTCGGCATCGCCAACCAGATGCTGGCGGCGATCGCGCTGTGCGTCTCGACCACGGTCATCGTGAAGTCCGGCAAGCTTCGCTATGCCTGGGTCACGGCGGTGCCGCTCGCGTGGCTGGTCGTCATCACGACCGCTGCCGCGTGGGAGAAGCTCTTCAGCCCGGAGCTGCGGATCGGATTTCTCGCGCACGCGAGCGACCTCTCCGAAAAGCTCGCCGCCGGCGTACTGCCGCCTGAGAAGGCCGCCCAGGCCCCGCAGCTCATCTTCAACGACCGGCTGGACGCGGTGCTGACGGGCTTCTTCCTGGTCACCACCTGGGTGCTGGTCATCGAGACGGTGCGGGTCTGTCACGCGGCCGCCACGGGGCGCCGCTGTCCCCCGTCGACCGAGACGCCCTACGTGCGCACGCAGCTCGCGGAGGTCTGATGGGGATGAAGACGCCTTGGTCGCGGGTGCGTGAGCTCTGGCGGCGCTTCGGGCGCGGGCCTGGGCCGGCAGGGCGGTTGCGCACGGCCGCCTCGGTAGCGTGGCGGGCGTTGCGCGCGGCGACCGGCGACGACGGCTACGAGCGCTATCTCGCGCATCACCGTCTGCGCCATGGCGGAGACGTGCCGATGAGTCGCGCGGAGTTTTTTCGCGCCGAGCAGCGGCGCAAGTGGGACGGGATCAGGCGATGCTGCTGAACGCTAGAGCAGGTTGCCGAGGTAGGTCCATGCCTGATCGCCCAGCACCGCCACGACCGCGAGCACGATGCTGAAGTAGATCACGGTGACCGCCAGCCAGAACAGCGCGCCGAACAGCATCAGGCCGTCCTGTTCGAGTTCCGCGACGCAGACGAACAGTATCGCCAAGCCGGGCAGCGCGTTGTTGAAGGGCAGGCCGAAGAACGGGATCGCCATCAGCAGGCCTGCCGCCATCAGCACGAGGCCGGAGTTGCGGCGGCCGAGCGCGCCGCTCACCAGCCGCGTGTAGCGTGGGCGCGTTATCTTCCTGCACCAGCCGAGGATCTTCAGGCAAACCCGGGTGGTCACCTCCCAGGTCTGGGCCCCGACCTCGATGCGACGCACCCGCTGCGGCAGCACCGGCACCGTGTGCCCGCGCCACATCTGCCAGCCCATCACCGCGAACACCAGACCGCCGGCGGTGGCGAGCGGCCCGAGCGACACCGGCGTCAGGAACGGCAGCACGAGGATGATGGCGAAGAAGCAGAAGCTCGCCTCCTCGATGGAGTCCAGCACCTCCCCGAGCGTGAGCGGCCGGCCCTGAGCCTGCGCCCGGAAGCCTTCGAGGGTGGCTACCAGCGTTGCGTAGTCGGACATGTCAGGATCCCCGCGGCCAGTAATACCACAGGCAGAGCGCGCCGAAGAAGATGCGATACCAGGCGAAGACCGTGAAGTCGTGCCGGGACACGAACCGGATGAAGGTCTTCACGGCCAGGACCGCCGTGACGAACGACGCCGCGAAGCCGATCGCCAAGACCACGGCGTACTCGGCGTTCAGCTGGCCGAGGTTCTTGGCGAGATCGAAGCCCGTCGCCGCGAACATGATGGGGATGGCGAGGAAGAAGGAGAACTCCGTCGCCGCCGTGCGCGACAGGCCGAACACCAGGCCGCCGATGATCGTGGCCCCGGAGCGCGAGGTGCCGGGAACGAGGGACAGCACCTGCACGCAGCCGACCTTGAAGGCGTCCCACGGCCGCAGCTCGTCCACGGTCTGCACGCGCACCGGCAGGTGCATGCGCTCGACGATCAGGATGATGACGCCACCGACGATGAGCGCCACGGCCACGGTCAGCGGGTTGAACAGCGTCGCCTTGATCGCCTCGTGCGCGATCAGCCCGACCACCGCCGCCGGCAGGAAGGCGACCAGCAGGTTGAGCA
>CAZTPK010000297.1:0-3522 GCA_964614765.1 uncultured Gammaproteobacteria bacterium | reverse complement strand
AGAAAGCACAGCTCGTCGGCACCCTGCTCGTCGTAGCGACGCGCGATCTCCACCGGATCGCCGGCGTCGCGGATGTCGACGAAGCGGACGCCTTTGACGACCCTGCCGGCATCGACGTCGAGGCAGGGAATGATGCGCCGGGCGAGCGCCATGGAAACTTACTTCTTGCGCGGTGTGGCGAGGGAATCCGCGAGCCTCTGCGCCTCGGCAAAGTCGATGCTGCCTTCGTAGATGGCGCGACCTGTAATCGCCGCACAGATCCCTTCGCCCTCGACCTCGCAGAGCCTGCGTATGTCCTCGAGGTTGGTCACGCCGCCGGAGGCGATGACGGGTATGGCCAGCTCGCGGGCGAAAGCCACCGTGGAATCGATGTTCACGCCGTTCAGCATGCCGTCGCGGCTGATGTCGGTGTAGATGATGGCGCAGACGCCGTCCTGCTCGAACTGCAGCGCGAGATCGACCGCGTCGTGGCGGGCGAGCTTCGACCAGCCTTCGATCGCCACCTTGCCGTCCTTCACATCCAGGCCGACGATGATGTGGCTCGGGAACTCCATGCAGACGTCGGCGACGAAGTGCGGCGCCGTGACCGCCTTGGTGCCGAGGATGACATAGGTCACGCCGGCGTCCAGATACTGCTGGATGGTGTCCTCGTCTCGGATCCCGCCGCCGACCTGGATCGGGACCCCGGGACACGCCTCGCAGATGCGGTGGACGATCTCGGCGTTCACCGGTCGCCCCTTGGTCGCGCCATTCAGATCAACGATATGCAGCCGTCTGGCGCCCGCCTCGACCCATCGCCGCGCCATCGCGACCGGATCCTCGGAGTAGACCTTGTCATCCTCCATCCGCCCCTGGCGAAGTCGGACGCATTTTCCGTCCTTGATGTCGATCGCGGGGATGAGAAGCATTCGGCTTAACGCGGCGGGAGATCGGTGAAGAGACGACTTGCCGGGATAGCGATGACGTGCGGATCGTCGTGAGGCTTCGGTTTTTGAAATGTTAGCACACAGCCTGCGCCGGTTGTAGATGGCGTTCTCACTTCAAATTACAGCGCTCCGCGCGGCCGGCAGGGCACCCGTTCCGTCAATGCGCCTCGTCCCAGTTCGCGCCGACTCCAAGCTCGACGAGCAGCGGGACCGCGAGCGACGCGGCCCCGCTCATCAGCTCCGGAACCCGCGCACGCACGGCATCCACCGCGTCCTCGGCCACCTCCAGCACCAGCTCGTCGTGCACCTGCATCACCAGCTGCGCCTCCAAGGCGCTGTCCTGCAGCCACGCGTCGACCGCAATCATCGCCCGCTTGACGATGTCGGCCGCCGAGCCCTGCATGGGCGCATTGATGGCGGTCCGCTCGGCGTACTGTCGCCGTTGCATGTTGCGGGAGTTGATATCGGGGAGGTAAAGGCGCCGCCCGAAGATGGTCTCCACGTAGCCGCGCTCGCGCGCCTCGGAACGGATCCGGTCCATGTATGCGCGCACCCCGGGATAGCGCGAGAAATACAGGTCGACGTAGCGCTGGGCGGCGCCGCGCTCGATGCCGAGCTGGCGCGCCAGGCCGAACGCCGACATGCCGTAGATGAGGCCGAAGTTGATGGCCTTGGCGGCGCGCCGCTGATCCTCGCCGACCGCCGAGGGCACCAGGCCGAACACCTCCGCTGCCGTGGCGCGATGTATGTCCTCGCCGCGCGCGAACGCACTGATGAGCCCTTCGTCCGCGGACAGGTGAGCCATGATGCGCAGCTCGATCTGGGAGTAGTCCGCGGCCACGAGCCGGCAGCCCGGCGCGGCGACGAAGGCGCGGCGTATGCGCCGGCCTTCCTCGGTGCGTATCGGTATGTTCTGCAGGTTCGGATCCGAGGAGGAAAGCCGGCCGGTGGCCGCCACCGCCTGGTGGTAGCTCGTGTGCACGCGGCCGGTGCGTGGATTGACCTGCTGCGGAAGCGTATCGGTATAGGTGGATTTCAGCTTGCTGTAGCTGCGATGCTCCAGTATGAGCGCCGGCAGGCGATAGGTCGCCGCCAGTTCCTGCAGCACCGATTCCGACGTCGACGGCTGCCCGGTGGGCGTCCTTTCGATGGGTTCGATTCCCATCTTCTCGAAGAGGATCGTCTGGATTTGCTTCGGCGAGCCGAGATTGAAGGGCTGGCCCGCCTCCCTGTGCGCCTCCCGCTCCAGCGCCGCGATCCGCTCGCCGAGCGAGCGCCCCTGTTCCGCGAGCAAAGCGGTGTCGATCAGCACGCCGGCCCGCTCCATCCGCGACAGCACCGGCACCAGGGGGATCTCGATGTTCTCGTACAGGCCGCGCAGGCGCGCATCCGCCGACAGCCGCGGCCAGAAACCCTGGTGCAGCTGCAGGCTCACATCGGCGTCCTCGGCCGCGTATGCGCTGGCCTGCTCCAGCGGCACCTGGTTGAAGGTCAGCTGGTTTGCGCCCTTGCCGGCGACATCCTCGAAGTGGATCGTTCGCCGACCGAGGTACTTCAGCGCCAGGGAATCCAGGTCGTGCCGGCTGGCGGTGCTGTCGAGGACGTATGACTCCAGCATGGAATCGTGGCGGATGCCGCGCAGCTCTATGCCGTGATTGGCCAGAACGTTGCGATCGTATTTCAGGTTGTGGCCGAGCTTCGCCTTGTCCGGATCCTCGAGCAATGGCCGCAGCGCCTCGAACACCGCTTCCGGCGGGAGCTGCTCCGGCGCACCGGCATAGTCGTGGGCTACCGGCACATAGGCGGCCTCGCCGGGCCTCACCGCGAACGACAGGCCCACGATCCGGGCGCGCATGTAGTCGAGATCGGTGGTTTCGGTGTCGAACGCGAACAGGTCCGAGGCGCGCAGGCGATCGAGCCAGCGTTCGAAATCTTCGCGCGTCAGGATGCACTCGTATTCCTTGCCGATATGTCCGCCCGGTTCGAGCGCCGCCGCGACCGCTTCGCCGTCGCCGGCGCGCTCGGCCTCGAGCAGCTCGTTCAGCCAGGTCTTGAATTCCAGCTGCCTGTACAGCGCCTTGAGCCTCTCGGTGTCGGCCGCTGCCGGGCGCAGATCCCGCGGACCAACCGGCAGCGGCACGTCGAGCTTCAGGCTCACCAGGCGCCTCGACAGAGGCAGATGGCCGATGGCCGCGCGCAGGTTATCGCCGATCTTCCCCTTGATCTCGTCGGCCCTGGCGATGACGCCGTCGAGGCCTCCGTACTCGTTTATCCATTTCGCGGCGGTCTTGGGCCCGACCTTGTCGACACCCGGCACGTTGTCGACGCTGTCGCCGATGAGCGTGAGGTAATCGACCATCTGTGCCGGCTCGACCCCGAACTTCGACTTGACGCCGCCGGGGTCGAGCGTGGTGTTGTCCATCGTGTTGACGAGGGTGACCCGGTCGCTGACGATCTGGGCCATATCCTTGTCGCCAGTGGCGACGATGGTGCGCAGGCCCATGGCCTCGGCCTGCCGCGCCAGCGTGCCGATGACGTCGTCGGCCTCCACCCCCTCGACCATCAGCAGCGGCAGACCCATCGCCCGCACCAGAGC
>CAZTPK010000296.1:0-3527 GCA_964614765.1 uncultured Gammaproteobacteria bacterium | reverse complement strand
GTCGGTGGTGCCGGGGTGCGCGGCGATGAAGTAGGGGATGAGGTACTGCTCCTTGCCCGCCTCCTTCGAATACTTCTCGAACAGCTGCTTGAAGCGGTAGTAGGCGCCCACGCCCGGCTTCATCATCTTCGACAGAGGGCCCTCGGCGATCGCCTCCGGCGCGATCTTCAGGTAGCCGCCGACGTGGTGCTGCGCCAGCTCCTTCACGTACGCGGGCGACTCGATCGCCAGGTCGTAGCGCACGCCGGAACCGATCAGCACCTTCTTGACCCCGGGCACGGCGCGGGCGCGGCGGTAGAGTCGGATGAGCGGCGCGTGGTCGGTGTCGAGGTTCTTGCAGATGCCGGGATACACGCACGAGGGGCGGCGGCAGGCCGCCTCGATCTCCCGGGACCGGCAGGCCAGCCGATACATGTTGGCGGTGGGTCCGCCGAGATCGGAGATGACGCCGGTGAAGCCGGGCACGCTGTCGCGGATGGTCTCGATCTCGCGGATCACGGAGTCCTCGCTGCGGCTCTGGATGATCCGGCCCTCGTGCTCGGTGATCGAGCAGAAGGTGCAGCCGCCGAAGCAGCCCCGCTGGATGGCGACCGAGAAGCGGATCATCTCGTACGCGGGGATCTTCGCGCCGCCGTAGGAGGGGTGCGGCCGGCGCGCGTACGGCAGCTCGTAGATCGCGTCCATCTCCTTCGTCGTGAGCGGGATCGGCGGCGGGTTCAGCCACACTTCCTTGTCGCCGTGACGCTGCACCAGCGCGCGCGCGTTGCCGGGGTTGGACTCCAGGTGCAGGATGCGCGAGGCGTGCGCATACAGCACCGGGTCCTCGACCACCTGGTCGTAGGCCGGCATGCGCACGACGCTGCGCTCGCGATCGGCGGCGCTGACCCGCGGCAGAAAACGGATCGCATGGGGTCGGAGTGTTTTTCCGCTTGGCGCCGCCGGCGACGCGACCCCGCGAGGCCCTTCCGGAAAATCACGCCGACCCCTTTCCTCGTAGGGATCGACCGGCGGATTCAGCGTTCCCGGCGCGTCGATGGTCGTGGAGTCGATCTCGATCCACCCCTCGGGCACGGCGTCGCGGACGAAGACTGTGCCGCGCACGTCGGTGATCTCCCCGATCGGGACCTTGGCGGCCAGGCGGTGCGCGACCTCGACGATCGCGCGCTCGGCATTGCCGTACAGCAGCAGATCGGCGCGCGCATCCATGAGCACCGAGCGTCGCACCTTCTCCGACCAGTAGTCGAAGTGGGCGATGCGGCGCAGCGAGGCCTCGATGCCGCCCAGGACGATGGGCACGTCGCCGTAGGCCTCGCGCGCGCGCTGCGCGTAGACGATGACGGACCGGTCCGGCCGCCGGCCGGCCTCGCCGCCCGCCGTGTAGGCATCGTCGCTGCGGATGCGGCGATCGGCGGTGTAGCGGTTGACCATCGAGTCCATGTTGCCGGCGGTGATGCCGAAGAAAAGATTCGGCCGGCCCAGCGCCCTGAACGCCTCGGCACTGCGCCAGTCCGGCTGGGCGATGATGCCCACGCGGAAACCCTGGGCCTCCAGCACGCGGCCGATGATCGCCATCCCGAAGCTCGGATGATCCACGTAGGCGTCGCCGGTGACGATGACGATGTCGCACGAGTCCCAGCCAAGCGCCTCCATCTCGGCGCGCGACATCGGCAGGAACGGCGCCACGCCGAAGCGGGCCGCCCAGTACTTCCGGTACGACGTGATGTCGCGAGGCGGGGTGAGGGAGGTCGACATGGCGGGCATTAAAGCCTATTTGCGCGCTGCGTCATAGCGCGCCCGGACCGCCGCCGTCCCGGGCCCGCCTGTCGCGCCGCCTTGCGCCGCTGCCTGCCTAAAGACCGCGCCGGGGGCGCCGATACCATGCTCTGGCCCGCGCGAGCCGGACCGGGGTTGCCCCCCTCGCCACCGTGCCGGCCGCACCCGCCCCCAGGAGAATAAAGCTCGCCATGCCCAACGCGATCGACAGGCTGTTCGATCAGGTCTACCGCATCCCGAGCGTGCCGGACGTGGTCTGCCGCCTCATCCGGGAGCTGACCGTTCCGGAGGCCAATCTGCACGAGCTGGCCCAAGACGTCGCGCGGGACCCGGCCATCGCCATGAAGGTGCTGCGACTGGTGAACTCGGCCTATTACGGCCTGCCGCGCAAGCTCACCGCCATCGACGAGGCGGTGCTGACCCTCGGCGTGGACAAGCTCACGACCATCATCATCGCCTCCGGCATGGTCGCGGCCGTGCCGCAAATGCAGGGTTTCGATCTCAGGGCGTTCTGGATGCAGAGCTTTCGCCGCGCCAGCTACGCCAGGGGCATCGCCGCGCTGGTCGACGGCGCGGACCCGAAGACGGCGTTCACCTGCGGCCTGATCGCGGACTTCGGGCGGCTGCTGCTGCGCATGGGAGACCCGTCGGCGGCCGAGCGCATCGACAGCGCCGTCGCCGGGGGCGGGCATCGGCCGACCTGGGAGCGCGCCGAACTCGGCTACAGCACCGCCGAGATCGCCGCCGAGCTCTGCCGGCGCTGGAACTTCCCGGAGGAGCTGCGCCGCGGCGTGGCGCAGTGCACCGAGCCCCTCACCTTCGCCGAGTTCGATCCGCTCGCCGCCGTGGTGCATCTGGCCGGGCAGCTCGCGGAGCTGCGCGCCGAGAACGCCGCGCCGCACGAGGTCGTCGGTTTACTCCCCGCCCATCTCGCCTCCCGGGCAGGCCTCGGCGAGGCGGAGCTCCAGCAGCTCGCCTACCGGGTGTACGACAGCGAGTCGGGTCTGGAAGGCCTGGCCGCCTGAGGGGACGCCCCGCCACTCGCGAGTCGACCGTAGCACTTCAACCCGAGACCTGCCGGGTCGCGCGCTGCGTCGATCGCACCTTCGCGGGTGCCTGCATTGCGGTGTTCACCCTGTGCCGCTTGCTACCGTGGCGTCGTACTCGTCGTTCCATGCTGCACGCGCCGCCGAGGCGCGCGCCCCGGAAGCCCGCTCGACACCCCGTGCCGACTCGAACCGAACCGACGGCTGCGTCCGGTCGATTCAGGCATGAACGGCACGCAAGAGCGCCCGGTTCAGGTCGTCGATCCGGCGTCCGTCGACGGCGAGCCGCGCCGCGAGCCCTTCGAGCGCGTCGGCGGATTACGCCCCGCAGGAATTGCACCCGACCCGCCACACCAGCCGCTCGTCCACCTCCGCCTGCTCGATGCAAGGGCGGCGCGTCGGGGTCTGCGTCCCGCAACAGGGCCCGCAGCGGAACACCCCGAGGGCCGTGTCCGGAAAGATGCCGCGCAGCAGCCGTTGCATGTGCTCGCGCCGCGCCGTCGGCGCCTCGGGGCCGGAGTCCGACCGCTGCAACCGTCCTTCGGCCGGCGCAGGCAGTGCAGCCCCCCTCTGCGCGGCGCGGCATACGCAGGAGCGCATATGCCGAAGTGGGTATCGCCGCGCCGCCGAAGGCGTCCCTAGAATCCGCCCCGAGAGGTGCCCGCTCGGAAGCCGTCGACGCGATGACCGATTCCTTCTCCACACACC
>CAZTPK010000295.1:0-3547 GCA_964614765.1 uncultured Gammaproteobacteria bacterium | reverse complement strand
GTCTTGTGCGCTGCCGTCATCTGGTACATGTCGTAGCGCTCGCCGCTCGAGGTGCGCTTGCCGTGAAAGTCCGGTCCGTACCACGAGGCGATGCCGCGCTCCACGAACCCGTAGGCGGAGCGCATCGGATAGTAGCGCTGCCCCATAACCTCGTAGGACTCCGGGTTGCCGTACTTCGAGAGGTGTTCCGGGCGTGGAACCGCGTCCGGCACGCGCTGCGGGTCGATCTCCCGCGGCGCCGCGGGCGGCGGCGCGCGGTCGTAGGCGGGTCCCGCGCAGCCGGCGATCACGATGGGAAAGGTCGCGACCAGGAACCATCCGGCAGGCGTTCGCGGGCGAACCACGTTCACTGCGATGCGCTCGCCACGGCCACGTGCGCGTCGCGCAGGGCCTGGGCCAGTTGGTAGACCGCCATCGCATACAGCGGGCTGGTGTTGTAGCGGGTGATGACGTAAAAGTTGTTGAAGCCGAGCCAGTACTCCATGGCATATTCCGCCTGCAGTTCCACCAGCGCCGCCTCCGGATCGCCGTCGACCGGCGCGGCCGCCTCCACGCCGAGGTCACGCATCTCGGAGACGCGGATCCGCGGCTTCACGCCCGTTCCCAGCAGCGACTGGTAGCCGCTCCCGGATACACGGGCGGATACCGTGATCGGCGCGCCGGTCATCCAGCCGTGTTCGCGCAGATAGTTGCCGACGCTGCCTATCGCGTCCGTGGGGTTGTTCCAGATATCGATGGTCGTGTCATCGTCGAAATCCACGGCGTAGCTGCGATAGCTGCTCGGCATGAACTGCGGCAGCCCCATGGCGCCCGCGTACGACCCGGTCAACGCCAGGGGATCGAAGTGCTGAGAGCGCGCCAGCAGCAGGTAGTTCTCCAACTCCTTCCGGAAGAAGGTGGCCCGCTTGGGATAGTTGAAGCCCAGCGTCGCAAGCGCGTCGATGACGCGGTACTTGCCGGTGTTGCGCCCGTAGGCGGTCTCCACGCCGATGATGGCGACCACGATCTCCGGCTCGACGCCGAAGCGGCGCAACGCCTCCTCGAGCTTCGGTGCGTTGGCCTTCCAGAACGCGAGTCCGCCGTCGATGCGGTCACGGGTAAGGAAGATGTTGCGGTATTGATACCACGGCTTGCTCTCCGCCGGCTTGGCAATGGCCTGCAGGATGCTCGGCTGCAGCGTCGCCTCGTCGAACAGTCGCTGCAGCTCGGCGCGCGAGAATCCGTGCTTCTGCTCCATGTCGAGAATGAAGGCCCCCAGCCTCCCGGAATCGAACGCTCCGTCGTTTCCGGCGTGCGCGACGCACTGAAACATCAGCAGAAGCGTCGCCGTGAAATTCGCTATGAGCCGCACGCGCTTTATGGGGACAGTGAAAGACGTCGCCTGTGGGTATGGATCGACATCAGGATACCGAATCCAGCCATGAGAGTCACGGCGGCCGTGCCGCCGTAGGAGACGAACGGCAACGGCACGCCAACCACCGGCAGTTGCCCGATGACCATGCCGACGTTCACGAACACGTAGACGAACAACGTCAGGGCGATGCTGCCGGCGAGCAGGCGCCCGAAGTTGTCCTGCGCGGCCAGCGCGATCGCCAGTCCGCGCCAGATCACGGCGCAGTAGACGGCGATGAGCGTCGCGGCGCCGATGAATCCGAACTCCTCGCACAGCACCGCGAAGATGAAGTCCGTGTGCCTTTCCGGCAGGAACTCCAGGCGCGACTGCGTGCCCTGCAGCCAGCCCTTGCCGAACAGCCCGCCGGAGCCCACCGCGATCACGGACTGGATGATGTGGTAGCCCGTGCCCAGCGGATCGGCCTCCGGATCGAGCAGCGTGAGTACGCGCTGGCGCTGGTAGTCGTGCATCATCGTCCACAGCGGGACGAGCGAGACCAGGCCGATCGCCGCGATGCCGGCGATGTAGCGCCAACGCAGACCGGCAAGAAAGAGCACCACCGCGCCGGCCACGCCGATGAGCGCGCCGGTTCCAAGGTCAGGCTGCTCGGCGATGAGTACGGCCGGGACGAGTATCAGGATCGCCGCGAGCAGCAACCTCGGCAGCGTCGGCGGCAGCGATCCCGCGGCGATGAAGCGCGCGCACACGAGCGGCACCGCGATCTTCATGATCTCGGAGGGCTGGAAGCGCATGAACCCGAGATCGAGCCAGCGGTGCGCGCCGCGCCCGGTGCCGTGAAAATTGAGGATAACGAGCAGGACGACGCCGACGACGTACAGCAGCGGCGACAGCCGCAAGAAAAAGACGGGGGGGAGCTGCGCGAAGGTCACCATCACGGCCAACCCCATCAGCATGCGCGTGCCCTGGCGGATGACCATGGCGTGATCCTCGCCGCTCGCGCTGTACAACACGGCCAGGCCGATTGCGCACAGCACCAGCAGCCCGAGCAGCAGCCAGGGATCGATGTGCACCCGCTGCCAGACGGTGCGCGGCTCATCCATTCTGCGCCGCCGCTCTCGAGGGCCCCTTGCGAAGGAAGTACTCGTCGAGCACCTCCCGCGCGACCGGCGCCGCCGACCCGCTGCCGCTGGCACCGTTCTCCACGATCACGGCAAGCGCGATCTCGGGACGATCGAGCGGCGCGAACGCGATGAACAATGCATGATCGCGCAGCCGCTCCTCGATGTTCTCGTTCTCGATCTCCTCGTTCTGGCGAATGCCGAACAGCTGAGAGGTGCCCGTCTTGCCCGCGTACTCGTAACGGGCGCCCTCGGCGGAGCGCCGCGCGGTCCCGGTGGGACCCTGGACCACCGCGTGCATGGCGTCGATCACGCTGTCCCATGCCTTCGCGTCGAGATCGGCGAGCACGCGCCGCGGCTTGCCGGCCGTCGCTGTCGCCTTGCCGTCCGCGGTCTCGATGCGGGAGACGAGGTGCGGCTGCATCAGCGTGCCGCGGCTCGCGATCACGGCGGTGGCCTGCGCGAGCTGCAGCGGCGTCGTGGTGTGGAATCCCTGGCCGATCCCGGCGATCAGCGTCTCACCTGGGAACCACGGCAGCCCACGGGCCTTTCGCTTCCAGGCCCGCGAGGGGTTCACGCCCGCGGCCTCCCCGGGCAGATCGATCCTCGTGCGCCGACCCAGCCCGAACAGGTCGAGGAATTCGTGCATCCGGTCGATGCCAAGGTCCAGAGCGAGCTGGTAGAAGTACACATCGCAGGATTGCGCGATGGCCTCGCGCATGGTCATGCGCCCATGACCCCATTTGTTCCAGCAGCGGTAACGATGGGGATCGCTCTCCAGGCTGAACCAGCCGGGACACCAGGTGCCGTCGCCCGGCGAGCGCAGCCCGTAGCGCAGGCCCGCCAGCGCCATCAGCGGCTTCAGGGTGGAACCCGGCGGGTACGCCGCCTGGAGCGCGCGGTTGAACAGCGGCCGGTCCGGCGAGTCGCGCAGATCGCCGTAGAGCGCCGCGCTGATCCCGTTGACGAAGGGGTTCGGGTCGAAGGTCGGCGTGCTGACCAGGGCGAGGACCTCGCCGGTCCGCGGATCAATCGCCACCACCGCCCCGCGACGATCCCCCAGCGCGCGCGCGGC
>CAZTPK010000294.1:0-3553 GCA_964614765.1 uncultured Gammaproteobacteria bacterium | reverse complement strand
AGGTACTCCTGCCGGTCGGTCGTCCCGTGGAGCTCGCAGCGGAGCTGGCCGCGGCCGCCGTAGGGTACGTGGAGGTGCGCGTCCTGGAAGCCCGGAAGGACCATTCGGCCCTCGAGGTCGAGGACCGGGTTGTAGGTGGCCTCCAGCCAGACGTCGCGGCCGCTCTTGTGCCTGCGCTTGATGGTGCCTCGCGAAAATTCTCCGGCCCGAAGGCGGGCCCAGAACCGGTCGTATTCCGGACTGGTGGCGAGTTCCTCGTCGCACAGGACCCGGTGATGCTGGCCGGACAATTCCTCTGGCCGGTAACCCATGGTCGAGCAGAAGTTCTCGTTGGCTTCGATCACCGTGCCGTCCGCCGATAGCTTGATGATCGCGGTGGAGTCGTTCAGGGCATCGAGAATGGCTTCCCTCTTCTCGAGTTGGGACTCCAGCTCCCTGATGCGAGATTCTTTTCGGTCGCGGGAAAAAAGTGACATTGTTTCGCCTCTAAGTTTGTTGTGAACAATTCGGGTGCGGCTCTGGGGCCGCGGAAGCGATGGAGTCCTTCACGATTCGCTCGGCTCTAGCGTTTTTCGGCCCGCAAACGAGAAGCTTTACTCCGGCCGAGGCGGCTGCGGTCACGTTCGACCGTACTGCGCCTCGTCCGTCGCCTTGCAGTTGGGTTCGCGCGATTCAGACAGCAATGAGCGACTGTCCATACCGATGGCAGTACGCGGGACTCTTCATCGCCGGCGCGATGCCCGCGATCGGCGTCAACGGCCGGCGGCGCTCGTGCCGCGAGGGTGAATGATCAAGTTTTGTACAACCCCAACGTCAATTCCATGGCATCGAACGGGCTGCTTACCTGCCGAGAGTCCGACGCGCAAGGACATCTCCAGGATGGGCGTCTGCTGCAACCTCTGGCCGATACACCTGTCGGCGAACACTCGCGTTCGGGTGATCCCTCCTCAGTCGCGATCCGGCGCGCCGAGCGGGAAGTACGAGCGATACGGCCGCGCCTCGTCCACGGCGCGCGCGAAGGACGGCCGCGCCAACAGCCGCTGCCGGTAGGCGCGGACGTTGGCGTGCGCCTCGCCGATCGGGTTCACCCAGTCGGCGTAGAACAGCGACGGCGCGGCGGCGCAGTCCGCGAGGCTGAAGTCGCCGCCCGCGGCCCACGTGCGCCCGTTCATGGTCTTCTCCAGCCAGCCGTAGGCGGTGTCGAGCATCGTGTGCGCGTCGGCCACGCCCGCCGGGTCGCGGCTGTCCCCGGGGCGCAGCCTGTCGAAGACGATCTTCTGCATCGGCGTCATGACGTAGTTGTCGAAGAAGCGATCCATGAACCGCACCTCCAGCGCCGCGCGCGGGTCCTCGGGCACGAGGCGCACGGGCCCGGGGTGATAAAGCCCCAGGTACTCGATGATGATGCTCGCCTCCGGCAGGGTGCGGTCGCCGTCGACCAGCACCGGCATCTTCCGGATGGGCCACAGCGCCGCGTGCTCGGCCGCGATCTGCGCATCGCCCCCCGCGAGCAGGCGGAACTCAAAGGGCGTGCCGTTCTCGTAGAGCGCGATCAGCGCCTTCTGGCAGTAGGAGGAAAAGGGGTGGGCGTAGAGCTTCATCGGTGTCTCCGGTCGTCGGGTGTCTGGTGAATTCTTCTCGGGCTCGCCGCAGCGGGCTGCGAGGGTCCCCGCTGTCCACGACGAACGAGGAAGCCAGGGATCGACATGGGGAGGCGGCCCGGCGCGCCCGAGCCCGCCGGGGCGGGTGCAGGTGCCCGCGTCTTCAGGCGGTCGCGCCGGGACGTCGTGTCAGGTCTCGTTGCGCGCCAGCACCTGAGGCAGCCAGATAAGGTCCGTGACCCCGTAGTCCTTGCCGCACTGGCTGAGCAGGGCCGTGACCTGGCCGCGGTGGTGCGTCTGGTGATTGAAGAACTGCGCCACGGCCACCCACGTCTCGTAAGTGCGCGGCGCGGGATTGACGATGGTCGTGTACCGAAGCGTACCGGCCAGCGCCTCGTCGGTGAGGGAGGCCGCCCAGGCGATGATGTCCTCGTCGGTGCGTTCGCGCTCGCGCCGCAGCTCGTCGAAGTCGGCGTACAGCTCCTCATCGAGGCCCCTGGGCCTGAACTGCGTGCCCCGGAAGCGCGACAGCCACACCCGGTCACCCAGCAGCAGGTGATTGAGCGTGCCGTGGATGGACTTGAAGAACGCGCCGCGGTCCTGCCGGCGCTCCGCGTCGGTGAGCTCGGCGCACACGGCGTACAGCCGCTGGTTCATCCACTGGTTGTAGCTCGCCAGATCGCGGGCCAGGTTCGCGTGCATGGTCAATCTCGCCCTGTCTCGCCCGGCGCGTCAATCGGGGCCGGGATCCGCTCGTGTATGAAGCGCAACGGGTGCGGCCGGCCCGCCGCGTAGATGTAGAGTAACGAATCCTTGATCTCGAAGCGCTCCGCTTCCTGCAGCGCGCCCAGGTAGTCCCCCTCCTGGCGCATGACCTCCTCTCCGCAGAACATGCGCGTCGTCGCCAGCGGGCCGAACGCGATGCGGTTCCCCGCGACCGTCGCCCCGCCGCGGAACTGGTTGCAGGAGCCGTTGCCGGCGACCTGCCCCTTCTCGAGGAACTCCAGGGTGGCCGGGACGTCGTCGATCACGGCGCCACCGGCGAGCTCCTCCAGGCGCCAGGACGTCGACCACAATCCGGGGACGCCGGCCGCCTCGCCGCTGTGCTGCCTCACCCGCAGCAGTTCGATCATCGGCCCGACCATGCCGATCGACGTCAGGTCGTCGCGACGGCGCGCATCGGTCTCCACCGCCATGCCCTCCTGCCGGAAGGCCTCGGGCAGGTTGGTGGGCTGGTATTGCGTTCCATCGTCGTCGCGGATCACGAACAGGCCGCCCCCCACATCCAGATGATGGACCGTCCCGGTGATGCGCTCGACCGATCCGGGATCCGGCGACGGCGTCTCGAGCTCCACCCAGCGTTCTCCGCCCATGCCGGCGCATGAGGTGAAGATGGTGATTGCGGCTGAAACGAGAAATATCCTCCAGTTCACAGTCCGCTCCTCCGAGGGTCAGGCCTCTCCGCGCCCCTTCTGGGCAGCGAGTATGGCAAGCGTAGCGGTATCGGGCTTTCCGGCAAAGTACTTGTTCAGCGCCTCGGCGAACACCTTTTCCGTGCCGGCGACCTCGGCGAAGAGGGTGCAGCAGGATCGGAACTTGGCCGCGTCGACCGAGCCAAAGATCTCCAGGGCGCTGATGCCTTCATGTGCGTTCACCGCCGCCACGCACTCGCGCAGCCGCGCGCCGAGGATTGGATGCGCGAGATACGCCCGCGCCTCGGCGAGCGAACCGATGGCATAGCGCCGGGACATCGCGCTCGAACCCAGCCCCTGAATCTGCGGCAGGATGTACCAGATCCAGTGCGAGCGCTTCCGGCCCGCGCGCAGCTCGGCGAGCGCTTGCTGGTAGCTTCCCTCCTGCGCGTCGACGAAGCGCTGGAGGTTGTAGGGATCGGGTTGCGTGGTCGGCATTCAATCGTTATTGCGGTTTGCGAAGAAGAGAGACCCGATAGC
>CAZTPK010000293.1:0-3560 GCA_964614765.1 uncultured Gammaproteobacteria bacterium | reverse complement strand
GGCCTGGCCTCCTCGACTATCTTGAATCTCCTGATCCTGCCGACCGTGCTGCTCCGCTGGGGCAAATTTTCCAAGGGGTCGGAGTGAATTAATTTGGTGCATCAATATCCGCGGCGGCTCTGCCGCGTCCAAGAGGTCGGAATGAATTATTCTGGTGCATCCGTACTCGGGGCCGGTCTACCGCACCGCCGCATGCCGACTTTTCGCCCCAGCATCCGCTCAACCTCCCGTCGAAAGCGGTCGTTACCCAGCGGATGATTGTAGTCGAGAGAGTTTCGGATCTGCTGCACAGCTTCCGTGGAAAGCGGCGAGCAAAACAGCTGCCGGTATGCCGCTTGCCTGTCCGCCGCCGATGTTCCCAACCCCAGGTAGATGCCGTGCGATGTCAGCAGACGGTCCGATTCGCCGCAGGCATTCGCCCTGTACGACGACCATCGGTAAAGGTCCGGCTTCGCCACCATGCCGGCGGTCACCGGATTGATCTCGATATAGCGCATGCAGGCGAGCAGGTAGTCCTCGGCCTGCACGAGGCTCGCCTTGTGCCGCCCTTCCCACAAAGTGCCCGTGCGGCGGTAGTTTCGGTTTACGTATAGCACGTAATGCCGCCCAAGATGCTGCATCAGATGTGATGGCCCCTCGCTGTCCTGCGGTGTCAGGAGGAGATGCACGTGGTTGGTCATCAATACATAGGCGTGCAGCGCGACGCCGAAACGGCGCAGCCCCTCGCCAAGCCTGTCGAGATAATAGCGGTAGTCGTCGTGGCCAAAGAAACAAGCGCCGCGGTTGTTGCCGCGTTGGACGAGGTGGGCGGGTACGCCCGGAAGATACATCCGTGGTTTGCGTGGCATGGCAGCTCCTTTGCCATCGAAAATGCATCGCTCCGGTGATCCTAACCGGAGCGTGCACCAAAATAATTCACTCCGACCCCTTAAATATCCTTGAGGATGTCCTGGCGGCGGGACTCGTATTCCTCCGGCGAGATCAGTCCCTTCTTCTTCAGATCGTCCAGCGTGGCCAGGCGATCTTCGACGGACGCGCTCGAGGCGCCGCCACCAGCCTCCAGTTCCTTGCGCATGCGCGCCATCTCCTCGCGCATCTGGCGGCGCTCGGCGGCGGCACGCGCCGCCTCGAGCTTCGCGGCGCGGCGCTCCTTCTCTAGCGCCGGCGGCAGGCGGTTCTTCTGGCGCTCGACGTTGGCGACGATCGTCGGCACGTCGATGACCAGCCAGTCGCCGCGGATCTTGTTGCCCTGCTTCTTGAAGTCGATGCCCGCCGTCGTGGTGATCGGCTCCGGCACCTTGCCGGCCTTGTTGCGCGACGCGGGGCGGAAATAAATCACGCGCTCGTCCATGGGACAGTCGCCGCATCCCGCAGCGAGGGCTCGCTCCTTCTGCCCTTTGTCCATCATCGGCTTGTGGACCTCGCCGAGGATCAGGTTCAGTTTGCCGTCGGCGTAGAACACGCGGCCGGTGCTGCCCTTGACCTCCTTGGCGATGGCGCCCTCGTGACGGCCCGCCACCATGAATATGATCTCCTCATCCGGCTGCGCGCGCGCCAGTCCGCGCGAAATATGAGGGGCGAGCGTCTGGATCTCGCGCTCGCTGAACACCGCCATGGCCTCGGTCTTCTCGACGATGACGCCGCCGGTGTGCTGCATGGTGATCGTTCCGAGGACGGTCGCGACCTCGTCCGCGCCCAGCTCCACGGGGTGGTCGTTGACGGCGTCCCTGGCGGCGCCGTCCTCCTGCTCGCGCTTGACGAGCTTCACGTACTGCTTGCCGCCCTGGAAGAGATAGGTGCCTTCCGGCTCCTTGCCCCCGAACAGGTCGGGGAGGAGGTCGATGCCGTAGCTGGGGGCCGGCTGGCCGAGGAACGCAGCGAACAGGGCGATGGCGGCGACGGGACTGCGGTACCGATTGTGGACGCTAGTGCTTGCAACTCGGGTCATTATCGACGGATCCCCGGCGGTGGACATTCATGGGTTGCGGATTATAAACCTCAAATCCCCCGAGGGGTTAGTGCGGTCGGGGTTCATCAAGTTCCTGGATTCGCAGGAACTTTTTGCCTGCGCGCCGGGCCGTGTGGGGGCCCTGCGGCGTCGAGTCGGCATATCCGGTCCACGATCTCGCCGTGGGCGGACGGCGCACTCGCCGACTATTCGATCCCCAGGGCCTCCTTCAGCGGCCCCAGGTGCCGCTCGTAGTTTCTCCACCGCTGGGCCGAGCGGGTGTAGATGGGCTGGCGCACCTGCGCGATGCTGGCGGTCCGGACCTCCCGCTTCTGCTGGTGGAAGGCGAGGCAGCGCTCGTCCCACGGCAGGCCGCAGGCGGCGATGAGCGCGCGCGCCTTTTCCTCGGGGTTGGCGACCAGCTCCTCGTAGCTGCTGGTATAGATCCGGCCCGGCAGTACCTGCTCCCAGTGCTGCATCAGGCGCCTGTAGCGGATGTAGGTCTCGCCGATCTCCCGCAGGTCGTAGGAGTACTCGTGACCCTTCGCGAAGGACTGGAAGTAGATCGAGAGACAGGTGTCCATGGGGTCGCGCGTGCAGTGGATGACGGTGGCACGCGGGAACAGCGTGGCGATGAGACCGAGGTAGCGGTAATTCGTCGGCATCTTGTCGGTGACGCGCGGCGCCGTCGCCGAGTGCCAGCGCAGCAGCTTCAGATACGGGTCCGCGAGCAGGGCGGCGCTGGTCCTGTCGATGGCCGCGCAGCAGTAGGGGAAGCGCTGCTCCGTCTTCAGGAGCGCGTGCAGGCCGTGCGCGATGCGGGCGAAGTACGCGAGCTCGCCGGCACCGTGCACGGCGGGGTGGCTGGAGATGATCTGCTCGGTCAGCGTGGTGCCCGAGCGGGGCATGCCGACGATGAAGATGGGGACGTCGGAGTCCGACCCGACGTCCCGGTGGCTTTCGAAATAGCGCTCGGTGAAGAAGCCGATGATGTCCTCCGTCAACGCCGCCAGGTCCGGCACGCTGCCGGTCAGCGTACGGCGGCGGAACTCGTTGCCGAGGTGGTAGTGGTGGAAGGCCTCCTCGTAGCGGCGGCAGTCGTCGTGGGCCTTGCCCAGGGCGAAGTGCAGCGCGGAACGGGCCGCGTCGTCGAGACCCTCGCTCGCCGCCAGCCGCTCCATGGCGGCGATGTCCCCGGCGTCGTCCTCGCGGAATTTCTTCGCGGTGCTCAGGCCGTACCATGCGCCCGCGGAGTCCGGATGCGTCTTCAGCACGGTCCGGTAGGCCGACTCGGCATCCGCGAGCCGGCCGGCCACCTCGAGGGCGCGTCCGAGGAGCAGGTATGCCGCCCTGCTGTGCGCGGCAACCGCCGTCAGCTCCCGCAGCAGCGGCATGGCCTGCTCGACCTGCCAGGTGTCCACGAGGGCCTCGGCCAGCCCCAGCTTGGCCTCGGGATACTCCGGCGCAAGCTCGAGGCCGCGGCGGAAACTGGCGACGGCCGCCTCGTTGCGCTCCAGTGCCAACTGAACCTGCCCAAGCATGACGTGGCCCATCGCCAGCCCCGGCCGGATGCGCAGGGCGCCTTCGAAAGCGATGGAGGCCTGTTCCAGCG